>NKIE01000185.1 GCA_002256055.1 Pseudomonas sp. PGPPP3
TAGCATGGAACCCGCCCAGTAACCCAACAGGATCGAAATAATGCAGAGTGCAGGGACAAGATTCCCAACGCAGCGGTAGACAAGCGTTACCGGCAAAAGTGCTCAGCCAAACAGGGTGTTGCGCCCTTTGCGCTCCCCCGACCAGAGCTCTTCCAGGTTGCGAAAGCCCCATTCCTCTTCTGCCTCACGGCCAATTATTCGTTCGCGCCCCACCAGTTTGCTGAGGTCAAGCACCTCCTGGGGGATCGGTGACTTGGACCTGGCCGAGAAGAACACTTTGACCTTGGGCGTCAGCAGGGACTGTGGATTCTGCTCAAGCACCACCCCCAAACGCCCACTTTCCAGGCGCACCAGGGAGCCGGTGGGATAGATGCCGAGAGCTTTGACGAAGGCACGAAAGATGCCGTCATCGAACTGCGCCGGGCACCACTCGGCCATCTTGCGCATGGCTTCAGCTGGGTCCAGCCCCTTTTGATAGGGGCGGTCGGAGGTCAGGGCGTCATACACGTCGCAGATTGCACACATCTTTGCCAGCAGGCCGATCTGCTCACCTTGCAAGCGATGCGGATAACCGCTGCCGTCGGGTTTTTCATGGTGATGCAGGCAGACATCGACCAATGCCGCGCTAAAGCCCTGTCTGGTCAGGGTTTCCGCCCCCAAGGCCGGATGGTCGCGCAGCAGGGTGGTATCGATGCGACTGAGTTTGCCTGGGCTATTGAGCAGCTCCGCGGGCATCAACGCCTCACCGATGTCATGCAGCAGGCCGGCCACCCCGGCTTCTTGCACCAGCGCTTCACTCAGGCCCATCTGCCGCGCCAGGGCGATCATCAACGCCGATACGGCCAGAGCATGCAGGTAGTGGTAATCACTGGCGGCGCGCAAGCGCGCCAGGCTGATCAACGCGTGGGGATGACGGCTCAAGGACTCGCCGATGTCTTCGACCTGAGCCTCCAGCTCCGGGCCGTCCAGAGGCGCGCCACTGCGTACCTCGGCAAACAGGCTGGCCAGACGCTCCTTGCTGCGCGCGCAGAGTTTCAGCGCCCGACCCATCTCGTCACCCAGGTCGGTCTGCGGCTTGGCTGCAGGCTCACGATCGGCGGCCAGCAGGCGCGCTTCGGTGCTGGCCGCGACTTCAACAGCGCTCTCACCACCGAGCACGTCCAGGCCTTTTTCGGTGTCGATCCACACCTCGCGAATCGCGCTGGCCTGCAAACGCTGCACATCTTTTTCACTGTCGAGCAGAAAGCGGGTTTTCCAGAACGGGTGATCCATCCAGGAGCCGCACAGCTCCTGAACAAACATTCCGACACAGGCATCTGCTACAGGAATTCGCTTTAACACACTGACCGCCAACCCAAGTGAACAAGAACGCGCACAACAACCGCTACAGCAGCGGCCTGACCCTCAATCGAAATACGAGCCTTTGCGCGCCGGTAACTCCGACCACAGCTCTTCCAGATTTGGAAAGTTCCAGTCTTCCTGGGATTCGCGGCCGATGATTTTCTCCCGACCGACCAACTTGGCCAGATCGATGATTTGCTGCGGGATCGGTGCCTTGGATTTAGCCGAGAAGAACACCTTGACCCGCGGCGTCAGCAGCGACGTGGCGTGCTGGTCCATGACCACACCCAGGCGGCCGCTTTCCAAGCGCACCAAGGATCCGGTGGGGTAGATGCCCACCGATTTGACGAAAGCCTTGAACACCGCCTCGTCAAAATGGCCCTTGCTCCACTCGGCCATTTTGCGAATCGACTCGGCTGGGTCCCAGCCGCGCTTGTAGGGACGGTCCGAGGTGATGGCGTCATACACGTCGCAGACCGCCCCCATCTTGGCAAACAAGCTGATCTGATCGCCCTTGAGGCGATGGGGATAACCGCTGCCATCGACTTTTTCGTGGTGATGCAGGCACACATCCAGCACCAGCGCGCTGACCTGCTGGCTGCCCATAAGAATCTTGCCGCCAGCCTCTGGGTGGCTGCGCACGGTGTCAAATTCGCTGTCGGTAAGCTTGCCGGGCTTATTCAGAATTTCATCGGGGATCATCATCTTGCCGATGTCATGCAACAGGCCGGCCATACCCGCTTCACGCACTTGCTCCTCGGCCAGGCCGAGTTGGCGGGCCAGGGCAATCATCAGGGCGCAGACCGCCACCGAGTGCATGTAGGTGTATTCATCAGAGTGTTTCAGCCGCGCCAGGCTGATCAGCGCATTGGGGTGGCGCATCACCGAGGCGGAAATCTCCTCCACCAACTCGACCACCTGACCGGCATCAATAGCCTGGCCCATGCGCACTTCGCTGAACATGGCCACCACCGCAGCCTTGGAGCGGGCGCAGAGTTTGTGGGCGCGCTGTACTTCTTCGTCCAGGTCCACACGCTTGGCCTCTGGCGTGATGGCCACCGCCAGCAGGCTTTCCTCAACCTGAGCGGCCACCTCCTCCTCACTCTGCGCCTTCAGCCCCGCCGGCAGGTCCAGGCCTTTGCTGACATCGATCCACAGCTCATGGATACCGCTGTCGCGGATGCGCTGCAGGTCCTTGTTACTTTCAAGCAGAAACTTGGCTTTCCAAAACGGATGTTCCATCCACGAACCGCAAAATTCGTTGATGTACATGCCCAAACATAAATCAGACACCGCAATGCGTTTCAGCACGATAACGACCAGAGCACAGGAAAAATGACTGCATCAACAATAGACGATCAAGCCTATGGGCTGCTCCCGTTTCATCGCACGCCAGGTTGCTGCGAATCAAACAAAACAGACTTAGTGGCAGATTAACATCGGTGGCATGTTGCTCGCTGCTGGATTTGCGCCTATTTGGGCCCGCAGCCGGTCGCGCCGACCGGCCATCAATGCGCGGCCCCTGTTACACTGGCCGACATTTTTTTGCCGGACTTGCCCGTGACCAACACCGCCTTCAACTCCCTGCCCCTGTCCGCCGCCATGCTGGCTAACCTCGAATCCCTCGGTTATGCGCAGATGACGCCGATTCAGGCACAGAGCCTGCCGGTGATTCTCAAGGGCATGGACCTGATCGCCCAGGCCAAGACCGGCAGCGGCAAGACCGCCGCCTTTGGCATCGGCCTGCTTAACCCGCTCAACCCTCGCTATTTCGGCTGCCAGGCCCTAGTGCTGTGCCCAACCCGTGAACTGGCCGACCAGGTTGCCAAGGAAATCCGCCGTCTGGCCCGTGGCGCCGACAACATCAAGGTCCTGACCCTGTGTGGCGGCGTGCCGTTCGGCCCGCAGATCGGCTCCCTGGAGCACGGCGCGCACATCATCGTCGGCACCCCAGGTCGGATTCAGGAGCACCTGCGCAAAGGCACCCTGAAACTCGACGGCCTCAACACCCTGGTCCTCGACGAAGCCGACCGCATGCTCGACATGGGTTTCTACGACTCGATCGCCGACATCCTCGGCCAGACCCCGAGCAAGCGTCAGACCCTGCTGTTCTCCGCCACCTACCCGGCCAGCATCAAGCAGCTGTCGGCGGCGTTTATGCGTAACCCGCAGCAGGTCAAGGCCGAGGCCATGCACGCCGACAGCCAGATCGAGCAACGCTTCTACGAGATTCTCCCGGAAGAGCGCATGGCCGCTGTGAGCAAACTGCTGGCGCATTTTCGCCCACAGTCCTGCGTGGCCTTCTGCTTCACCAAGCAACAGTGCCAGGAAGTGGTCGACCACCTGACCGCCAGCGGCATTTCCGCCATGGCCCTCAACGGTGACCTGGAGCAGCGCGACCGCGACCAGGTGCTGGCGATGTTTGCCAACCGCAGCTGCAGCGTACTGGTCGCTACCGACGTGGCAGCCCGCGGCTTGGACATCGACGCCCTCGACGCCGTCATCAACGTCGAATTGGCCCGTGACTCCGAGATCCACATCCACCGCGTCGGCCGTACCGGGCGCGCCGGCGAAAAGGGCCTGGCCCTGAGCTTGGTAGCCCCGGCCGAGGGCCATCGCGCTCAGGCCATCGAAGACCTGCAGAAAGCACCGCTGAACTGGCAGCAACTGGATTGTCTGAAGGCCCAAAGCGGTGCCCCCCTGCTGCCGCCCATGGTGACCCTGTGCATCGGTGGCGGGCGCAAAGATAAAGTGCGCCCTGGCGACATCCTCGGCGCCCTTACCGGTGACGCCGGGATTCCCGGTGCCCAGGTGGGCAAGATCGCCATTTTCGATTATCAGGCCTATGTGGCCGTCGAGCGCGGCGTGGCCCAACAGGCGCTGCAACGTTTAAATCAAGGCAAAATCAAGGGCCGCTCGCTGCGCGTGCGGATTCTCTAAACAGTCTCCGAGCACTGCAACGGTTCGCGGTCAAACAACAGGAAGTCGGTTGTGCGCAACATTCTCGTCGTCGAAGACAGCCCCATGGTGCTGAAGATTCTGGAGCAGATGTTCCGCCAACAGGCAGACCTGCAACCGTTGTTCTGCGCCACCCTGAACGAAGCCCAGGTGTTACTGGAGGCCTCGGCAGAACTGTTTTTCGCCGCGATTATTGACCTCAACCTGCCAGATGCGCCCAACGGCGAAATTGTCGACCTGGTGCTGCACTACAAGCTGCCGTGCATCGTCCTCACTGGCTCGTACGACGAACAGCGCCGCGAGGAGATGCTGCTCAAAGGCGTGGTCGATTACGTGCTCAAGGAAAGCCAGTACTCCTACGACTACGCCTTTCGCCTGTTGCACCGCCTGGAGCGCAACCGCTCGGTAAAGATCCTGGTAGCCGACGACTCCAACGCCACCCGCCACTTCATCCACAACGTACTGCGCAGCCACCTGTACCAGATCCACGAGGCCGTCGACGGCGAAGAGGCGCTGCGCATCCTGCAGGAGCAGCCGGACTTCGACCTGCTCATCACCGACCACAGCATGCCCGGGATCAGCGGCTTCGAGCTGACCAAACTGCTGCGCCAGAAGCTCAAGCGCAATGACCTGAGCATCCTTGGCCTGTCCGCCGACAGCAAGGGCTCGTTGAGCGCACAGTTCATCAAGCACGGCGCCGACGACTTCCTGCGCAAGCCGTTCTGCCCGGAAGAGCTGACCTGCCGTGTGATGTCGACCCTGGAGCGCCGCGAGCTGCTCAATGCTCTGCAACGCGCCGCGCAGATCGACAGCCTGACCAACCTCTACAACCGCCGCGCCTTCTACGAGCAGGGCCACAACCTGCTGCAGGCCGCGCGGCGCAGTCAGCGGCCGCTGAGCGTGGCCATGCTTGACCTCGACCTGTTCAAACGGATCAACGACGACTTCGGCCACGCCAGTGGCGATGCAGCCTTGGTGGGCTTTGCCCGCCTGCTGCAGGAGGCCTTCGGCCATACCCTGATCGGTCGCTTGGGCGGCGAAGAGTTTGCCCTGCTCAGCCCGCTGCCCGCCGAGCAACTGGCCAGCCAGCTCGACCAACTGCGCCAGCGCTGCGCCGCTGTGCCCTACGCCAAGAACGCGCCGCCGCTGTCGTTCAGCGCGGGGCTCTACCAGAGCACAGGCGAAGAGCTGGAAGTGCTCCTGCAACAGGCCGATCTACGCCTCTATCAGGCCAAGCAACAAGGCCGCGCGCGCACCTGCACTCAACTCGCCGAGCAACCGGCAACTTAGCTGATCTCGTAGCTGGCGCGGCGTATTCATCCGTAAACCATTCAACCCCAAGCAGAGGATATCGGCGTGAGCCAGGACGTAGTAATCATTGGCGCCGGCGCCGCCGGCTTGATGTGCGCCTTGAGCGCTGCCGCTCGTGGTCGCCACGTTCTGCTGCTGGACCATGCCAACAAGGCCGGCAAAAAAATCCTGATGTCAGGCGGCGGGCGCTGCAACTTCACCAACCTGTATGTCGAGCCGAGCAACTTCCTCTCGCACAACCCGCACTTCTGCAAGTCGGCCCTAGCGCGTTTTACCCAGTGGGACTTTATCGCCCTGGTGGCCAAGCACGGCGTGCCCTACCACGAGAAGAAACTCGGCCAGCTGTTCTGCGACAACAAGGCCAGTGCCATCCTG
>NKIE01000186.1 GCA_002256055.1 Pseudomonas sp. PGPPP3
TGTCGTTGTTGTAGCGCGAGTCAGGACGCAGTTCAGGCGCAGCCTGGTCGAGGTCACCAATCTTGAGGTTCTGACCGTACCACAACCCACCAGCGAAACCTGCTAGGGCAATCACCACCGAAATAGGCGCCACTACCGGGTGGGCAAAATTCGACAGCAAACGCCAGAACGGATGGTTGGGCGCCGCGGCGTCCTTCTTGCTGCGCTCGATGGCCTTCTTGCTGATACCCAGATAAGAAATCGCAACCGGCAGCAGGATCAGGTTGGTGAACACGATCACGCCCACACCGATCGAGGCACCAATGGCCAGCTCGCGGATCACGCCAATGTCCATGATCAGCAGGGTAATGAAGCCCACAGCATCGGCCAGAATCGCAATCATGCCCGGCAAGAACAGCTGACGGAACGTGCGTCGTGCGGCCGTCAGGGCGTTATCGGCATTGCTTGAGTGCAGGGCAATACCGTTGATTTTCTGCACACCGTGGGAAATACCGATGGCGAAAATCAGGAACGGCACCAGCATCGAGTAAGGGTCAATACCAAAACCAACCAGATGCATCAGACCCAACTGCCAGATCACCGCCACCAAGGTGGTGGTCAATACGGCAATAGTGCTGCGCATGCACCAGGTGAACCAGTACAGCAGCACCCAAGTGATACCGAAGGCGATGCCGAAAAACATCACCACCATCATCAGACCATCGATCAGGTCGCCGACCTTCTTGGCAAAACCGACAATGTGGATTTTCACATTGGGATTCTGCGCCTCGAACTTGGTGCGGATTTTTTCTTCCAGCAGATGGGAGAACTGCTGATAGTCGATCTTGATCAACTTACCCTGATCTTGCGGGTCGGGAAACGACTCCAGCAACGGCACATCGACAATGCTCGACTTAAAGTTGTTCGCCACCAGACGACCAACCTGACCTGACTTGAGCACGTTATTGCGCAGCTCATTGAGGCTGTCCGCCGTGCCGTTGTAGGTCTGCGGAATCACTTCACCACCGGCAAAGCCCTCCTCGGTCACTTCGCTCCAGCGCACGTTCGGCGTCCACAGCGACTTGAGCCCCGAACGATCAACACCAGGGATGTAGAACACCTCGTCGTTGATCTGCCGCAGGGTCTCCATGTACTCCTTGGAGAAAATATCGCCGTCTACCGCCTCAACGGAAATACGCACGCTGTTGCCAAGGTTGGCCAGATCATTACGGTGCTCCATCATGTTTTTAATGAATGGATGCTGCAGCGGAATCATCTTTTCAAAACTGGTCGAAGGCCGTACCTGCAGTGCTTGATAGCCCAGAAAGACACTGACCAACAGGCAGATCAGAATCACTGCCGGCCGATTGTTGAAAATCAGGCGCTCTAGAAAGGTCGCCTTGTCCTGGTGATGGTTACTCATCGCGTATATACCCTATCAAGCCCGGCTTATTGTTGTGGCGCGGTGCCAGTTGGCGAAGCGACATGCACGCCGCCCTGACCTACCAGAATCAAATTGCCCTTTTCATCCGCACTGACCCCGGATAGAGACAAACGATCGGCACGGTTGATTACCGCGAAGTTATGGCCTTTGTCGGTGCTCTTCAGCACGCTACCACCATGGCCCACAACGACGACAGAGCCGTCCTTGAGCACAGCGCCATTAGACAAGCCGAAATCAAACCGGCCGGCGGCGCCCTTCAAATTGATTTGCTGCCAGGTCTTGCCGAAGTCACCCGAGCGAAACATGTGCCCGCGCAAGCCGTACACCAAGATGCCGCCCGATTCGCCGGTACCCAGGGCACCAAACAGCGACCCCTCGTAAGGGCCTTCAACGGTTTCCCAGGTTTGTCCCCAGTCGCCTGAACGGTACATGCCGCCCATCTCGCCAACGGCGAACAGACCGGTGTCTTTAACCTCAGTAATAGCGTTCAGGTGGTGCTGGTCTTCGTTATCCAACCGGTCACTGACATCTTCCCAGTTCGCACCGCCGTCAGTGGTTTCCAGCAGGGCACCATAGGCCCCGACAGCAAAACCCTGTTCGGCATTTTTGAACCAGATATCCAGCAAGGGCGCTTCGCGCTCCAAGTCGATGAACTGTTCAGTCCAAGTGATACCGCCATCTTCGGTCGCCAGAATCAAAGCATCGTGACCGGTTGCCCAGCCCTTCTTGTCATTGATAAAAAACACCGAAGTCAGCATCTGCCGAGTCGGTACTTTGGCCTGCGCCCAAGAAGCACCGTCATCATCCGAATACAAAATATGACCGCGGTCGCCGACGGCAACCAGACGTGCACCGGCATGGGCGACATCCAGCAACAGGCTTTCGACAGCCTTGGCTGACTCAATGGAATACACCGTGGCGGCTGCTGTATCAGCAGCCAATACCGGTGCGGCAGAAAATGTCAAAACCGACAGCACACCGCAAAGCGAAATCGCTTTAGCCAGCGGCGAGTGGAAGCGGAACGCTGGCGTGTGCATCAATGCCGCGCAAACACCAGACTGGGTGCGCCGCAAAACGGGCTCACTCATACACCTTTCCCCCTGATTGTTATTAGGTGGCGCTACCTTAGAAGTAGACCGCCTATCCTATCCAGCAATAGAAACGCCTGACAATCAGCGTGTCGTTATGTTTTGTTACCCGCCCAGGCTACTGCCTGCGTGCCAGAGCGGTTTACCCATACAAAAAGGCCGCTACAAATGAGCGGCCTTTTCACAATACCTAACGCTTAACGAGTGCCGCGACGACGCAGGGCAGCCGGTTTGAAGTAGCCGTCATCCGGCAACGGCTGGCTGAAGTCGATGGTGCCCGACTCTTCGCTGTCCAGGTTCTGCACATGGTAGCGACGCGCTTGCAGGTCGTGGAACACATCCAGCGCAGACCAGGTGGTCGGCAGTTCGTAGAAGTTCTTCAGGTAAGCAACCGATACGCGCCACAGGTCACCACGGCCATCGTACTGATCAACTTCTGCAGCTTGCCAGCTATCCTCGTCGAGGAACAGCACGCGCTTGGAGTAGATGTGACGCGCGCCAGCTTTCAGCTTGCCCTCGACTACCCACACACGGTGCAGTTCCCAACGGGTTAGATCCGGGTTCAAGTGACCAACCTGCAGCAGGTCCTTGTATTTAACCCCAGCAGCGGTGACTTTGTAGTTGTTGTAAGGAATGTAGACTTCCTTCTTACCCACCAACTTCCAGTCATAACGATCCGGAGCACCGTTGAACATGTCGGTGTCATCCGCAGTACGCAGACCATCGGCAGCAGAGATCGGCGTGTCGTAAGCCAGGTTCGGCGCACGACGCACGCGACGCTGACCGGCGTTGTAGCCCCAGGCCTGACGCGGCTCTTTCACCTGATCGAGGGTTTCGTGCACCAGTACCGCACCACCCGCCAGACGTGCCGGGCTCTTGGTGAAGGACAGGTAGTCGAACAGGGTGTTATTCAGGTCGGCAGCCGAACCTTTAGGGTTATAGAAGCGGAACAGGGCTTCCTGCTGCGAGGTAACCGGCGTGAAGTCGCCGTTACGCTGCACGGCCACTTCGGATGCACGGCGCACAATGTAGCTGCCGCGATAACGAGCAACGTGGTTCCACAGTGCCTCAACACCATTTTGCGGGATCGGGAACGGCACACCACCGTAGGCATCAACAAAACCGTTGCCGCCTTCTACCAGCTTGGCGTTTACGGCGTTCTTGGCGGTGTTGTCATACACCCACTGCGGTGCCGAGCCCGAACGACGGGTCGGGTAAACCGGCAGGCGGAACGAATTCGGGTAGGCATTGAACAGTGCAATCACACCTGGGGTCAGGTTGGCTTTGTACTGATCCAGATTGGCCTTGGTAATGGTGTACAGCGGTTTGTCTTCCGGGAAGGCATCCGGGTGGTGCTGACCCGGCTTGGTGTAGCCAGCAGGCTTAGTGGTGATACCGCCGGTCCAGGCCGGAATAGTGCCTGCAGCGTTACCCGCTTTCTCGCCACCCATTGGGGTCAGCGAAGTACCCAACTTGGCCGCTTCCTGAGGCGAGACCGCCGCCAGTACGCTACCAGCAGACAGTGCCAACGCAATCGCGGCACCAATCAGCGTGTGCTTTTTCAGCATCGTATTTCTCCGTGATGATTCAGCCACCGAAGGCCCGCAGGCCTTCGGCATTCTTCTATTTAGGTATTAGAACGAGTACTTGACGTTAACGCCGACGTTGTCGCGGTCACGGCCGGAGTTGTCCTGACCGGCACCGTAGTATTCGGTGTAAGCCAATTCAGCTTCCAGGCTGCTCAGGTAGCTAGCACGCAGACCCAAGGTATACGCCTGACGACCTTCGATAAAGTTGCCGGTTTGGCTGGAGTTACCCGAGAAGTCGCTCTTGTAAACGGCGTACGGGGAAAGGTTTACACCAGCGTAAACGTCGTTCCAAGTACCGTTCAGCAGCAGTGTATAGCCATAAGCGTCCTTGTTGATTTGGCTGTCACGATCGGCGCCACCAACATAAGAGGAGTTCTGACGACCCGCATAGTAACGAGTCTTACCTTTGTAGTCGGTGTACTGAAGGCTATCACCACGATAATGCTCAGAGGCCAACTCAGCCACACCAAACAAAGAGTCGAAACTCATTGCCGGGCCAAAGTTATAAATAGTACCTATCGAGCCGTTAAACGTTTCGACTCGAACACCATTGGATATTTCGTCATGCAACCTTACTTTCTCACCAGCGATAGTAGCAACACCACCACCACCCAGAGTCAGCGACTGAGCAATCAAGTCACCCAACAAATCGTTGGTTGTCGCGATACCAATTGGGTTATTTGGACGATATGCAACCTCACCAAATACCGACGCTTCACCCACAGTACTGTTGAAACTCAAGCCATACATGCGAACATCTTCCATGTACTGACGACGCCCCTGCACCTGACCGGCAACATCAATACCAGCCGCAGCGCCCGAAGCGGCCAAGGCCTGCGCAGCAGCAGCATTCCCCCCAGCTGCAGCCGCACCCAAATTCGCGCAAGTAGTACCACCAATAGCGCCACAGATAGCATTAGAGTTAAAACCCTTATAACTATCATTAATACTGGCATTAATTATAGGCTCTTTAGCATGGTAATTTACCAGATAAGCACCAAACTCCGTAGAGTTCAATTCCTCCATCACATACTTAAAGGAAACACCAAACTGACCATCATTTTTAGCATTGATATCAGAATCAATATCTGCAACCTTAATTACACCATTCTTCTTGTCATAGAAACTATTACCCGCAAGAACACCACCACCAACCAAAGCACTATACGCCCCGCTCACACCAGGATTAGCAAAAGCATTATTTTGCGTGTAAGCAGTGCTACCACCATCGGCAAATAAATCCGTTTCGGAGAAATATGTTCCTACTGGATCGACAGCAGTTTCTTTGAAGTTAAATTGATAAAAGGTATCCATCGAGAGATTGTCAGTCAGACCGACACTCACGTTGAATGCTTCAATCGGAATCAGTACTTCCTTAAGCTCAGAACCCGGCAAACGAAACTTAGCCGCATCCACCGGGTTAGTGGTATTCACACCACCACGATAGAACAGGCCCTCACCCCAGTTGAACACCTGCTTACCCAAACGCGCGGTGACCGGCTTTTCAGCAATGTCCCAGTTGCCATACACATAGGCATCGAGAATTTCAGCATTACGGCCAGCGGTATGACGGGTTTCGTAGGTGAAACGGTTGTCATTCGGGTAGCTCTGGCTTGGCTGAACCGGGGTATTGGCGTCGTAATAGTCATTACGCTTGTCCATGATCTGTGTGTCGTAGAACGCCGTACCACGCACAAAGGCGCCGTAGTTCTGGTAGGTCGCTTCCACGTCAGTGGTGACCTTGAACACTTCGGATACCAGACCGGTATCGAAGTTGCGGTTGCCGTCGTTGGCATTTATATCGTTGTTGGTCTTGTCTTGGCTCTGCACGCGCCACAATTGGCCGTAGGACACGGTGGTATCGATGGAACCGGTGACT
>NKIE01000187.1:0-5461 GCA_002256055.1 Pseudomonas sp. PGPPP3
GCGTAGGGCTGACCATGGTGTTTATCCTCGGCGAAAGCTGGATCAACCAGTTGGCGCTGGAGAAGTGGCGCGGTCGTCTGGTGGCGCTGTATGGCACCGGCTACGCGCTGAGCCAGTTATCGGGCCCGTTGCTGCTGAGCGTGCTCGGCGCCGAGGGTGATCAGGGTTTCTGGTTCGGCATGGCGCTGTTGATCGGTGGCTCGCTGCTGTTACTGGGCCGCAGCGGCGCCCCCAAGGTCGACCAGCACAGTGCCTCGGGTCGGGGGTTATTGCCGTTCTGTCAGCGCCTGCCGGCGATTGCCTGGGCGGTGATGCTGTTTGCCGCCTTCGAGGGCATGGTGCTGACCTTGCTGCCGATCTACGGCTTGCAGCAGGGCTTTACCCAGCAGGAAGCCTTGCTCATGGCCAGCGTGGTGGTGATTGGCGATGCGTTGCTGCAACTGCCATTGGGCTGGCTGGCGGATCGGCTGTCGCGGCGCTTGCTGTTTGCCGGCTGTGGGCTGGTGCTGACACTGTCCAGCCTGGCTATTCCGCCGCTGCTGCATGAGCCGGCGATCTGGCCGGTGCTGGTGTTGTTCGGCGCCAGTGCGGGCGGTCTGTTTACGCTGGCGCTGATCATGATCGGCGAGCACTTTCGCGACGATGCGCTGGTGCGCGCCAATGCCCATGTTGCGCAGCTGTGGGGGTTGGGATGCCTGGTTGGACCGTTGCTGACCGGGGCTGCCACTCAGTGGCTGACAGGGCACTCATTGCCGTTGCTAATGGCGCTGGGCGCGGCCGGTTTTGTCGTCGTGGTTTGGCGCAGGCCGCCGTTTGCCCAGGGCCAACAGGCTTGAGCAACGGGGTGGGGAATAGGTGGGTTTTAGCCGTGACCGCGACTGCTGGGCAGTGGTGGTCGCGACGAAAACCCGTTTACAGCAATGAAGGCGATTGTTTGGCTAACCGCTGAAAAACCTTGGAAATACAGCTGTCAGTGCAGGCCGACGGCATCCTTGGCCCGATACCAGAGCATGCCCAAGGCCAGCAGCGGCGAGCGCAGCAGTTTGCCGCCGGGGAAGGTCATGTGCGGCACTTGGGCGAACAGGTCGAAACCGCGACTTTGCTGACCGGTGATGGCAGCGCCGAGCAGTTGACCGGCCAAGTGCGTGGCGTTCACGCCGTGGCCAGCGTAGGCCTGGGCGTAGAACACGTTGGGCTGGTCTTTCAGGCGGCCGATCTGCGGCAGGCGGTTGGCGCCGATGCCGATCATGCCGCCCCACTGGTAATCGATCTTCACGTTGGCCAGTTGCGGGAATACCTTGAGCATCTTCGGTCGCATATAGGCGGCGATGTCCGCCGGGTCACGGCCGGAGTAGTGGCAGGCGCCACCAAACAGCAGGCGGCGATCAGCCGAGAGGCGGTAGTAATCAACCGTTACGCGCTGATCGCACAGGGCCATGTTCTGCGGGATCAGGCTGGCGGCCAGCTCGGCCGATAGCGGTTCGGTGGCAATCACGTAGCTACCGGCCGGTAGCACTTTGCCACCCAGTTGTGGATTGAGGTCGTTCAGGTAGGCGTTGCAGGCCAGCACCAGCGAGCTCGCCCGCACCTTGCCCTGGGCGGTGTGCACGCAGACCTCGCTGCCGTAGTCGATGCGCGTTACCGCTGAGTGTTCAAACAGCTTCACGCCCAGGCTGGCCGCGGCGGCCGCTTCGCCGAGGGCCAGGTTGAGCGGGTGCAGATGGCCCGAGCCCATGTCGATCATGCCGCCGACATACTGGTTGGAGCCGACCACGCTGCCCATGTCCTCGGGTGCCACCATACGCAGTTCGTGCTGGTAGCCGAGGCTGTGCAGTTCGGCGGCGTCTTCGGCAAAGCCTTGATAGTCGCTGGGCTTGTTGGCCAGGTCGCAGTAGCCCCAGGTCAGGTCGCAGTCGATCTGGTACTTGGCCACGCGACGGCGAACAATCTCCACCGCTTCCAGGCCCATCAGCTTGAATTCGCGCACGCCATCGCGGCCGACCACACCCTCGAATTGATCAAGGCCATGACCGACGCCGCGGATCAGCTGGCCGCCGTTGCGACCGCTGGCGCCCCAGCCGATCAGGTGGGCTTCCAGAAGGATCACCGAAAGGCCGCGCTCGGCCAGCTCGATAGCCGTGTTCAGCCCGGAAAAGCCGCCGCCGACAATGCACACGTCGGCGCGCAGTTCACCGCCCAGGGTTGGGTAGCTCGCGTGCTGATTGGCGCTGGCGGCATAGTAAGAGGCGGCGTGTTGCGGGCTGTGCACAGGCTGGCGGGCGGACATGGAGTGATCCTGCTGATTATTGTGATGCGCACGCTGGCGCTGGGTCGCAGCATAGGGGGCCGGCGACGCTGGGCCAAGACGCTCCGGGGCAAAATATTTTTGCCTGCTAGGCAAGACTGCTCCGTCTGGATTGTCCCGGCGGAGTGGGGCGCTGAGGTAAACTGCGCGCCGATCCCGTCGTGGTAACGGCGGTGAAACCCGCGGGAGATGGGCCACAGTGAGCTGTAATCGAGACACCGTACTGCGCTTGCGCGAGCAGGTTCCTTCATTCGAATGTGTGCCGGGTTGTCACGACTGCTGCGGGCCGGTCACCACCTCGTCGGAGGAAATGTCGCGTCTTCCGGTCAAGTCCGATGCCGAGCACGAGGCGGCCCTGGCAGAGCTCGACTGCGTGCACCTCGGCCCCAACGGCTGCGAGGTGTATCACGAGCGGCCGCTGATCTGCCGTCTGTTTGGCACCACGCCGCGGATGCCTTGCCCGAACGGCCGGGGCCCGGAACAGATGATCGAGCCGCGGGTCGAGCGGCAGATCCATCACTACATCGCCACCACGCGGCAGGTGTTGGTGTAGATAAGTCCGCTTGGGGTGTGCCGTAATGGTCTCGTAAACTGTCCATATGGTCAGTATATGAGGCGCTCTTGCTCTGGGTCATGAGTGTGTATTGGGCAAGCTGGGATAGTCGCTCGGTGCCGCGCAATCTTGGTTGTCATTTGCCGTCTTGCGCCATTTGTTGAACCTGGCGCTGTAGCGAGGCCAGATCCACCCCCGAGAGGAATGATGACCCGCAAGGAGCTCAGCGGCGCGCCGCGTGTTTTGATCGTCGCGCAGAATCCATGGAGCCGCGATCTGCTCGCCCAATTGCTGCTCAGTGTGCGTGGCGATGCCCAGGTGCAGTGCTGCAGTGATGGGCAGTCGGCACTGGAGGCGTGCCGGGCCAAGTTGCCGGATCTGGTCTTGGCGGAATGGGCACTGCCGGTGCTGGATGGTCTGGATTTGCTGCGTCACTTACGCCGCTTGCGGCCTGCGCCGCCCTTGCCCTTTGTGCTGCTCAGCGAGCGCACCGATGCTGCCAGCGTCCGCGAGGTTTTGCCGTGGGCGCCAACCGCCTATGTGGTCAGCCCGTTTGATCCCAATAACCTGCAGCAGCGCTTGCGTGATTTGTTGCTCAAGCCAGGCCAGGCCGCCGTCGGCCAGGCGCCCAAGTTGCCCGCCGGCATGTGCTTGCAGGACTTTCTCGAGAGCCGGCGCAACTCGTCCCATGGCGCGCCGCTACTCGGTGAGGTACAGGCCGCTTTAAGTCAGAGCCTGAACGTTGATGCCCTCGATCTGGGCGACCTGGAGCGCGAGTTCGCCCGCGACCCGCAAGTGACCGCACGCTTGATCGCCGCCGCCAACAGCGCCGCCCTGCACCTTGGTCGTCCGTGTCAGACCCTGGCGCAGGCGTTGCCGCGGCTGGGTGTGGCCCAGAGCCTGAATCTAGTGTTGGGCATGGCCCTGCAACGTAGCGCATGCCTCGAGAATGAGCAGCTGGCGACGCTGGCGCAGCACTACTGGACGCGTTCGCAGCGTACGGCCGACCTGGCGTTCAAACTGGCCAAGGCCCTGGATGCGGATGCTGATGCTGAGCGTTGTTACAGCGCTGGCTTGCTGCACTGTCTGGGGGACCTGGCGTTGCTGCGCTGCCTGCAGAACTGGCTGCTCGCCGGGGGCGAGTTGATTGATGCGCAGATCACCGCGGCCATGAGTGAGTTCGCGGCCGGTTTTGGCTCGGCGCTGCGTACGCGCTGGCGTTTGCCACTGGAGTTGCGCGAGCTGATCGCCGCCACTTACCAGCTCGGGGGCGGGGTCTATTCGCGGGAGGCGCTGGTGCTTAGCCTGGCGGCTCAATGGGCGCGCCTGTCGGTGGATGAAGACCCGGAAGCTCTGCTCGACAGTCGGGCGGCGCGCCTGCTCAGGGTCAGTGCCGAGCATCTGCGCGCCGCATTGCCCGTCGAGGCCTGAGGCTCAGTCCGGTACCGGCAGGCTCAGGCTCTCCTTCACCTCTTCCATGACGATATAACTCTTCGACTCGCGCACGTGGGGCAGCTTGAGCAGGATGTCGCCGAGCAGCTTGCGGTAGGAGGCCATCTCGTTGATCCGCGCTTTCACCAGGTAGTCGAAGTCGCCGCTGACCAAGTGGCATTCCAGTACGTGGGGCAGCTTGAGTACCGCGCGGCGGAACTCCTCGAAGGTATCGCCGGATTTGTAGTCCAGGCTGATCTCGACGAACACCAGCAGGCTGGCCTTGAGCTGCAGCGGATTGAGCCGCGCGTGGTAGCCCATGATGATGCCGTCGCGCTCCAGGCGGCGCACTCGCTCGGTGCAGGGGGTGGTCGACAGGCCGACCCGTTCACCCAGTTCGGTGAAGCTGATGCGCCCGTCTTCCTGAAGGATTCGTAAAATATTTCGGTCTATCTTGTCCAGCTCGCGGCGACTCTGGTGTTGGGTGCGCATGGTGAATCTGCCTCTGTGAACTGGGTTTTTGCCGGTATTTATCGCCAAATATAGCCTTTTAAACAGTGAGTTTCACTGGCATTGGCTTTTTATACTGCGCGCCATCTACGCTCAGAATAACAAACGTCTGCGGCCAGGCCGTCAGGCGGCTGCGACGATGTCACCCAGAGGACAACGAACATGCGAGTAATGGTGCTTGGTAGCGGTGTGATCGGTACCGCCAGTGCGTATTACCTGGCCCGTGCCGGCTTTGAAGTGGTGGTGGTGGATCGCCAGGATGGTCCTGCCTTGGAAACCAGCTTTGCCAATGCCGGCCAAGTGTCGCCAGGCTACGCCTCGCCGTGGGCGGCGCCGGGTATCCCGCTGAAGGCGATCAAGTGGCTGCTGCAAAAGCACGCACCACTGGCGATCAAGGCCACCGGTGATATCGACCAGTACCTGTGGATGGCGCAGATGCTGCGCAACTGCACCGCCAGCCGTTACGCGGTGAACAAGGAGCGCATGGTGCGCCTGTCCGAGTACAGCCGCGACTGCTTGGACGAACTGCGCGCCGAAACCGGCATCAGCTACGAGGGTCGCACCCTGGGCACCACCCAGTTGTTCCGCACCCAGGCACAGCTGGATGGCGCCGCCAAGGACATCGCCGTATTGCAGCAATCCGGCGTGCCTTATGAATTGCT
>NKIE01000187.1:5471-5975 GCA_002256055.1 Pseudomonas sp. PGPPP3
TGGCGCCGCCAAGGACTTCGCCGTATTGCAGCAAGCCGGCGTGCCGTATGAATTGCTCGACCGCGCCGGCATTGCCCGTGTGGAGCCGGCTTTGGCCGCTGTCACCGACAAGCTGGCCGGCGCGTTGCGTCTGCCCAACGACCAGACTGGCGATTGCCAGATGTTCACCCAGAAGCTGGCCGAGATGGCCAAGCAGTTGGGCGTGGAATTCCGCTTCGGGCAGAACATTCAGCGCCTTGATGCCGTTGGTGACCGCATCAACGGCGTGTGGATTGACGGCAAGCTGGAACAGGCCGATCACTACGTGCTGGCCCTGGGCAGCTACTCGCCGCAGCTGCTCAAGCCGCTGGGCATCAAGGCGCCGGTGTACCCGCTGAAGGGCTACTCGCTGACTGTGCCGATCACCAATGCGGCGATGGCACCGACCTCGACCATTCTCGACGAGACTTACAAGGTCGCCATCACCCGTTTCGACAACCGCATCCGTGTGGGTGGCATGGCGGA
>NKIE01000188.1 GCA_002256055.1 Pseudomonas sp. PGPPP3
GACTAAGGCCTCGAGCAGCTGCTCTGTGGTCGAGTAAAAATGAATGGCGGGCATTTTAGGGGGTAACGGCCAGCTTGGCGCGGGCTTATTTAACTGATGCCTGGGCTGGCAGTGGAGTAGGCTGTGTTGACGTTTTTTTTGTAAGGTTATCCTGCAGTTATGCGCCAGGGTGCCGATATAAGGGATAGCTGCTTGTAACTGTGTCAGTGTTTTAGCGGAATACTTGCCGAAATTAGTCCTGAGGAGTGCCTGCATGTCGCTGCGAAATATCAGTGTTTCCACCCGCGCCCGCCTGAGTTTTGCAGTGATGGCGTTGATCGTGATGCTGGTCGGCTGTCTCTCACTGCTACAGATGCAGCGTATGAATGACAATGCCACACGGGTCGAGCAGGAGTGGGTGCCCAGTATCCTGGTCCTGAATGATATGAATCGGGAGTTTTTGCGTGTGCGCGCCCAGACCTTGCGCCTGTTCGTCAATCGTGATGAGCAGTCCATTCGCAGCGCTGAGCAAAGCTTGGTGCAGATCAAAGGCCAATTGTCGGAGGCACAGGAGCGTTTTCGGAAGATGATTTCCAGCCAGGCAGAGCAGGCGATATTTGATCGTTATTTGTCGGCGCAAAATGAATACCTGCGCGAGCAGAGCAAGTTTGTCGAGCTGTCCCGACAGGACAAGCTTGAAGAGGGCCGTGCGGTGGTCAATGGCGAGCTGAATGGACATGCCAGTGAAGCTGCGCAAGCCTTGCAGGACTTGACCGAGCTGAATAAGAAAGGCGCGATGACCTCTATTGCCGAAGGGCACGCGGTATTTGCCGCAGCGATCAACTGGGTGGTGATCTTCATTGTCCTGGCCGTGGTGCTTACCATTGTGCTGGCGTTGATACTGACCCGCAGCATCGTCAAACCGTTGAGCGAGGCCGTTGCAGTGGCCCGCACCGTGGCTTCGGGTGATTTGTCGACGACTATCCAGGTCGAAGGCTCCGACGAACCCGCGCAGCTGCTTGAGGCCCTCAAGAGCATGCAGCAAAGCCTGCGCAGCACCATTCAGCATATTGCCGACTCCTCCAGCCAATTGGCTTCGGCCTCGGAAGAGCTGCATGCCGTAACTGAAGACACCAACCGTGGTTTGCATCAGCAAAATAACGAGATCGAGCAGGCGGCCACGGCGGTCAATGAAATGACCAGTGCGGTGGATGAAGTGGCGCGCAATGCCGTGAGTACTTCTGAGGCTTCACGCGAGTCCGAGCGTACCGCCCAGCGCGGTCGCGATCAGGTGCTGCGTACAGTCAACTCGATCAGCAGCCTGGCGGAAAACGTCACCTCTACCGCCAGTGAAGTGGGTGACCTGGCGGATAAAATCCGCGACATCAGCAAGGTGCTGGATGTGATTCGTGCGATTGCCGAGCAAACCAACCTGCTGGCCCTCAACGCCGCTATCGAGGCCGCCCGCGCCGGTGAACAGGGGCGCGGTTTTGCCGTGGTGGCGGATGAGGTACGTTTGCTGGCGCAGCGTACCCAGCAATCGACCCAGGAAATTGAGCAGATGATTGGCGGTATCCGCCAGGGCACTGACCATGCCGTGAACGCCATGCAAGGTAGCAATACCCTGGCCCATGCCACCTTGGAACTGGCTCAGTCGGCGGGGCAGGCACTGGATGAGATCACCCGTTCGATCAGCGAAATCAACGAGCGCAATCTGCTGATTGCCAGTGCCTCGGAAGAACAGGCGTCGGTCACCCGCGAAGTGGACCGCAACCTGGTCAACATCCGAGACCTGTCGCTGCAATCCTCGGCCGGTGCCAACCAGACCAGCGCTTCCAGCCAGGAGCTGTCACGCCTGGCCATCGACCTCAGCGCTCTGGTCAGCAAGTTCCGCCTGTAAGGGCGCAGGTTACCTGGGCGGGTTAGCCGCCCAGGTAGGCGTCGCGGACTTTCGGGTCCACCAGCAGTTCAGCACCGCTGCCCTGCATCACGATACGGCCGTTCTCCAGCACATAGGCGCGGTCTGCCAGCTTCAGCGCCTGGTTGGCGTTCTGCTCGACCAGGAACACCGTAACCCCGTCTTTGCGCAGCTGTTCGATGATGTCGAAGATCTGCTGGATGATGATCGGCGCCAGGCCCAAAGACGGCTCGTCGAGCAACAGCAGTTGCGGCTTGCTCATCAGTGCACGACCGATGGCGAGCATCTGCTGCTCGCCGCCGGACATGGTGCCGGCACGCTGGTCGAAGCGTTCCTTGAGGCGTGGGAACAGTTGCAGGACCTTGTCCATCTGCTCCAGGTTGTCGGCCTTGCTGCCGAAGAAGCCGCCCATGGCCAGGTTTTCTTCCACGGTCAGGCGGGCAAACACCCGCCGACCTTCCGGAACCACGGCAATGCTTTTGCGCATGATCTCGGGGGTGTCGAGGCCAACCAGTTCGTCGCCCTGATAACGGATGCTGCCGCTGCTGGCCCGCGGCGTGCCGCACAGGGTCATCAGCAGGGTTGATTTGCCGGCGCCGTTGGCGCCGATCAGGGTAACGATTTCGCCTTTCTGCACTTCGATATTGATGTCGTGCAGGGCCTGGATCTTGCCGTAGAAGGTCGAGACATTGTTGAAATACAGCATGCTTATGCCTCTCCCAGATAGGCTTTGATCACATCCGGGTTGTTGCGGATCTGCTCCGGCGTGCCGTTGGCCAGGGGCGTGCCCTGGTTGATCACGTAGATGTGGTCGGAAATGCTCATCACCAGCTTCATGTCGTGCTCAATCAGCAGCACGGTGACGTCATGGTCGTTGCGCAGCATACCGATCAGCGCTTTGAGGTCTTCGGTCTCGCGCGGGTTGAGGCCGGCGGCGGGCTCGTCGAGCATCAGGATGCGCGGGCGGGTCATCATGCAGCGGGCAATTTCCAGGCGGCGTTGCTGACCGTAGGCCAGGGTGCCGGCCGGGCGGTTGGCCACGTCGGTGAGGTTGACCTGCTCCAGCCAGTGCGCCGCGTATTCCATGGCCGTGCGTTCGCTGCGGCGAAAGCCCGGGGTCTTGAACAGGCCAGCAAGGAAGTTGGTGTTGAGGTGCCGATGCTGGGCCACCAGCAGGTTCTCGATGGCGGTCATTTCCTTGAACAGCCGGACGTTCTGGAAAGTCCGCACCACGCCGCGGCGGGCGATCTTGTGCCCCGGCAGGTGCTGGATCGGCGCGTCGTCGAGCAAGATGACGCCGCCGCTTGGCTGGTAGAAACCAGTCAGGCAGTTAAATACGGTGGTCTTGCCGGCGCCATTGGGGCCGATCATCGATACCACTTGTTTGGGCTGCACGCTAAGGGCCACGCCGTTGACGGCCAGCAGGCCGCCGAAACGCATGCACAGGCCGCTTACTTCAAGAATCGGGCGGCTCATGGCTTCAGCTCCAGGTGCGGACGCTGCATGGGCAACAGGCCCTGCGGACGCCAGATCATCATCAGCACCATCAGGGCGCCGAACATCAACATGCGGTATTCGCTGAACTCACGCATCAGCTCGGGCAGGAGGATCATCACCACCGCGGCGAGGATGATGCCCAGCTGCGAGCCCATGCCACCCAGTACGACGATGGCGAGGATGATCGCCGACTCGATAAAGGTGAACGACTCCGGCGTCACCAGACCTTGGCGCGCGGCGAAGAAGCTGCCGGCGAAACCGGCGAAGGTGGCGCCGAGGGTGAAGGCCGAAAGCTTGATGATGGTCGGGTTCATGCCCAGGGCACGGCAGGCGATCTCGTCTTCGCGCAGCGCTTCCCAGGCGCGGCCGATCGGCATGCGCAGCAGGCGGTTGATCACGAACAAGGTCAGCAGCACCAGCAGCAGGGCCACCAGGTAAAGGAAGATGACCTTGTTGATCGAGTTGTAGGCCAGGCCGAAATACTCGTGGAAGGTTTGCATGCCTTCGGCGGCGCGGCGCTCGAACGACAGGCCGAACAGGGTCGGCTTGTCGATGCTGCTGATGCCGTTCGGGCCGCCAGTCAGCTCGGTCATGTTGCGCAGCAGGATGCGGATGATCTCGCCGAAACCGAGGGTGACGATGGCCAGGTAGTCGCCACGCAGGCGCAATACCGGGAAGCCGAGAACGAAGCCGAAGAACGCCGCCATCAGGCCGGCAATCGGCAGGCAGGTCCAGAAACCGAGGCCGTAGTAGTGCGACAGCAGCGCGTAGCTGTAGGCGCCGACGGCATAGAAGCCGACGTAACCAAGGTCCAGCAGGCCGGCCAGGCCGACCACGATGTTCAGGCCCAGACCGAGCATCACGTAGATCAGGATCAGGGTGGCGATGTCCACCGCGCCGCGCGAGCCGAAGAACGGCCAAGCCAGGGCGACCATGATCAGGCCAAGGATGATCCAGCGCTGGGTCGAGGGCAGGGTCAGGAAGTTACTGGCCTTACCGGGCACGCTGGGCAACGAGGGCAGTTGCGCCCACACGCCGTCCAGCCGGTTGCGAAATAGCTGCCAGACAAACATGGCAATGGCGGCGCCGGCTATGGTCCACAACGCGAGTGGACTGGCGCCATGGACTTCCAGAGTGATGCCGACGGTGGTGAGCTTCAGGCCCAGCACCGGGTAGGCCACGGCCAGTACCAGCAGGGCGCTGAAGAAGGCGGTCTTGAGGTTCGTGATCATACTTTTTCTACCTCCGGGCGACCGAGAATGCCGGTCGGACGGAACAGCAACACCAGTACCAGCAGGCCGAAGGCGACCACGTCTTTGTACTGATCACCAAATACATCGGCGCCAAAGGCTTCGGCAACGCCGAGCAGCAAACCGCCGAGCATGGCGCCGGGGATACTGCCTATGCCGCCCAGAACCGCGGCGGTAAAGGCCTTGATGCCGACCAGGAAGCCAGCGTTGGGGTTGATCACCCCGTACTGCATGCTCAGCAACACCGCGGCCACGGCGGCCAGGGCGGCACCGATGACGAAGGTCAGGGCGATGATGTTGTTGGTGTTGATGCCCAGCAGGTTGGCCATCTTGATGTCTTCGGCGCAGGCGCGGCAGGCGCGACCCAGGCGAGAACGGGAGATGAACAGGGTCAGGGCCAGCATCACCAGGAAGGTGACGACGAAGATCAGCACCTGCATATAGGAAATCACCACTTCGCTGGCGCCACCGCTCCCGAACACGAAGTTGCCGGGGATCAGGTTGGGGATCGATTTGTCCTTGGAGTCCTGAGACAACAGCACGGTGTTCTGCAGGAAGATCGACATGCCGATCGCCGAGATCAGCGGGATCAGGCGGTTGCTGCCGCGCAGCGGGCGATAGGCGATGCGTTCGATGCTGTAGCCGTAGGCGCTGGTAACGATGATGCTGCCGAGAAAGGCGGCGGTCATCAGCAGCGGCAGGCTGTCCAGCCCCATCATGGTGAGGCCGGCGATGGCGATAAAGGCCACGTACGAGCCAATCATGTAAACCTCGCCGTGGGCGAAGTTAATCATGCCGATGATCCCGTAGACCATGGTGTAGCCAATGGCGATCAAGGCATAGGTGCTGCCAACGGTCAGACCGTTAACCAGCTGTTGTAGGTAGTGGTAAATCTCGGGCATTACCTGACTCCTGGGAACCTGGCGGCAAATACGGCCGGTTGGGCACGGCCTCGGCAAGGTTCGCTGACATCACGGGGGACTACGCGGGTAACGCAGTGGACGTCGGTCTATCACAAATAAACAAAGCCCACTGCCGGGGCAGTGGGCTTTGGGTTCAGGCGTGTCGCTTACTTGGCTTCGGTCTTGGTGGCATCCTGGTGCCAGTCGTAGACCACGAAGCTGAAGTCCTTCAGGTCGCCTTTGGCGTCGAATGCCAGGCTGCCGGTCGGAGTATCGAAGCTGTTGGCGCGCAGGGCTTCGGCCACCTTGGCGGTGTCGGTGCTACCTGCTTTTTTCATGCGTTCAGCCATTACCTGTACAGCGGCGTAAGCCGGGAACACGACCGGGCCGCTAGGGTCTTCCTTCTTGGCTTTGCAGGCTTCA
>NKIE01000189.1 GCA_002256055.1 Pseudomonas sp. PGPPP3
GGCAATTACTTTGATTTGCGCCAATTGCGGCCGCCCTTTGACCACCTGAGCTGCAACCGCTTGCTGCGAAGCAACCTGCTCACGCCCCTCCTGGGCCAGCTTCGCCAGCAAACTTTGCAAGCTATCAGCCGACCAAGCAGAGCTAGAATCAGAGTCTTGCACTTGAGTCTCTTGCAGCAACGGCGCAGATACAACGGGGGTAGCCACGACGCTCTCAGACAGCAGAGCAACTGGCGCGACAGACACCGGCAACACAGGAGCCGGCTGAGGCCGCGCAAATACACCCCCGACTATATCGGCGACGTGTGCTGGGGACGTTTCTAACTTGGCAACGCTTGGCCAGCGCTCAATAGAAGCCCGATCGCTATCCGCCTGGGTAATTTCCTGATACTGATCCGCGCGCCCGCCAAATTGCTTGAACAGATTAGAGATGTCGCTCGAGATACTCACGTTACGCACCGTATTAAGAAGTTTTCGGAAAGCACCAAGAGACGGACAATTTCCTGACGTCAAAAAAGCAATATAATTTTTGGGAACTGCATCAATTCTACAGCGCTCTAACAACTTGATGTCAAGATGCCACTGCTGTAGACGCCTTAATATCAACAGCCCCTCCGCAAACAACCTTTAATCCGTAAGCAGCTTCCGCCAACGGCTGCACCCAAGCCGAAACAGAAGCAGCGAAATACAGACTATGAGAAATTGGAAACCGGCCGTATATACAAGCCACATGCACTCCACGACACCGTGGATATCCGCTATTTCGGCGGCTGGTGCGCCTATATGGGGCGCTGAGATGCCCTACTGCTCGGCTGAGAGCTACTCCTCAGTCCAGTAGTGGTTGCAGAGAAAAGTTGTAATCACGCTGACGAGGATGACCTACGGCACTGAAACGCCGAAAATCCAGGTCGTAGCGCTTGCTTTGAATGCGCTGCAACAAGCGTCGCGACTGCGGCTTATCCAGCTGCATAAACAGCGCGTCCTGGCGGTCCTTGCCACCACGGGCGGCAAAATCCAGGCCCGCATCGTAGTCATGGAGCAACACCATGGCCCAGCCACCGGCGGTAAAGTGCCCGCTGACCAGCACGCTGACGCGCTCATCCAGGCGCGCCTGAAGGACTTCCACCGAGTTGTTCAACGCTGAGAACAGCAGATCCTTGCCCGGCACCCGGCCTAATTCCTCAGCCGCGCGCATGGCGCCAAAGGCCATTTCGTCATTCGCGGCCCAGATCAGAGTGGCATCTGGGTGGCGCGGCAACAGTTGCTGCGCCTGCTCATAGGCGCGCTGGCGATTCCACTCGCTGTACACCAACTGGCGCAGGAGCACGTCGGGATGCTCAGCCAATGCCCGCTGCAGCCCTTGCTCGCGAAACTGCGCCGCGGGCGTCTGCTTGGCGCCGGAGAACGCCAACAACTGCATTTCGCCGGCAGGTTGTAGGGCCCGACCACGTTCGATCAGACGTGAAGCCATCATGTAACCGGCTTCCTCGTCATTAGGCACGAGACTGCCAATCCAGTTGGGATAACGCTCACGGCTAGCCCCGATTAGTGTCTGCTGGCCGGCGGTCAGGGTATTGTTGACCGCAAACAATTTGACCTGACTGCCTTTGGACAGGCGCAGGATCTCCGGGCCGGCATACTCTTCATTGACGAACACCAGGTAATCCGGCGGGTTAGTCGCCTGCAGCACAGCACGGGCCTGCTCGACCATGCGCTGCGGATCGCGCTCGGCGTAAATGACCTGGAGTGGCATACCGAGATCCTTGGCCGCCGCCTGCATAAACTGCGCATAGCTGAGCCAATAAGCTTCCGTCGACTTGCCGGGGTTGAGGAACACCACGCTCGCCGCACTGGCCAGACTACAGGCCATGGCCAGACAAAGGCTCAGGACCACCTGCAAAGACTGCTTCAACACCGGTAACCCGCGAATAAAAAGGCGCGCATTATAGCGGCCTTGATGGCGGCCTTGCGCCACCATTCATCCAAGCGGATGCAGAAATAAAAACACCGCCTGGTACGGTAGCCAGGCGGCGTTTAAAGATGCTGCTCCTGGTAATGCTTACTGTTGGCTGACCCAGAATACTGCGCAGGCCACGGCCAGCAAGATCAAGGTAAAAATCGCTCGGGCATCGACCACGCTGTCACGCTGGTCGGCTTCGGAATGGTCGATCATGGCGGCACCTTTAATTGTGATTAGAGCGGACTAGCCTTTGCAGTTAAGACCAGTACAGCCAGCACCTCAAGCCGGCAGGCAATGCTGGCGCCAGCGCTTAGCACTTAAAGTTCAGTTCTTATATTAAAACATCACTTTTGCGCATATCCCTGAGCTGGTATCGTGCGCCGGCTCCACTCAAGGGAGAGCGCGGCCGTGCGCGCAGATCAGCTGTAGCAGCCTGAAAACAGGACACTTCATGTACGTATACGACCAGTACGACCAACAGATCGTCGAGGACCGCGTCAAGCAGTTCGCCGACCAGACCCGCCGCTACTTGGCCGGTGAACTGTCGGGCGAAGAATTCCGCCCTCTGCGCCTGCAGAACGGCCTTTATATCCAGCGTTTTGCGCCAATGCTGCGCGTCGCTGTGCCTTACGGCCTGCTGTCCGCCACCCAGGTGCGGATGATGGCCAAGATCGCCCGCGACTACGACAAAGGCTACGCCCACATCAGTACCCGCCAGAACGTGCAGTTCAACTGGCCGGAACTGGAAGATGTGCCGGCCATTCTCGGCGAACTGGCTACCGTGCAGATGCACGCGATCCAGACCAGCGGCAACTGCATTCGTAACACCACCACCGACCAATTCGCGGGCGTGGCCAAAGACGAAATCGTCGACCCACGTCCGTGGTGCGAAATCATCCGTCAGTGGTCGACCTTCCACCCGGAATTCACCCACCTGCCGCGCAAGTTCAAGATTGCCGTCAACGGTGCCGTCAGCGACCGTGCCGCCATCGAAGTGCACGACATCGGCCTGGAAGCCGTGCAGAACGCTGCCGGCGAACTGGGTTTCCGCGTGTCTGTCGGTGGCGGCCTTGGCCGTACGCCGATTGTCGGCAGTTTTATCAATGAATTCCTGCCATGGCAGCACCTGATCAGTTACCTCGACGCCATCCTGCGGGTTTACAACCGCTATGGCCGTCGCGACAACAAGTATAAGGCGCGCATCAAGATCCTGGTCAAGGCACTCACACCTGAAGTGTTCGCTCAGCGCGTAGACGCCGAATGGACTCACCTCAAGGATGGTCCAAGCACCCTGACCGAGACCGAAGTGGCCCGCGTTGCTGCCCACTTCATCGACCCAGCTTACAAAGCCCTGAGCGATCAGGACGCGGCCCTGGCTGCGCTGGATGCCGAGCACCCGGGCTTTGCCCGCTGGCGTCAACGCAACACCTTCGCGCACAAAAAGCCGGGCTATGTGGCCGTCACCCTGTCGCTCAAGCCTACCGGTGTAGCGCCGGGCGATGTCACCGACAAGCAGCTGGATGCCATCGCCGACCTGGCCGACCGCTACAGCTTCAGCGAAGTGCGCAACAGCCATAACCAGAACATCATCCTCGCCGATGTCGAGCAGGCGCAGTTGTTTACCCTGTGGGGCGAGCTGCGTGAGAACGGTTTCGCTACGCCGAACGTCGGCCTGCTGACCGATATCATCTGCTGCCCAGGCGGCGACTTCTGCTCGCTGGCCAACGCCAAGTCGATCCCGATCGCCGAAGCCATCCAGCGCCGCTTCGATGATCTTGATTACCTGTTCGACATCGGCAATATCGACCTGAACATCTCCGGCTGCATGAACGCCTGCGGCCACCACCACGTCGGCCACATCGGCATCCTCGGCGTGGACAAGAAAGGCCAGGAGTTCTACCAGGTTTCCCTCGGCGGTAGCGCCGGCCGTGATGCCAGCCTGGCGCAGATCCTCGGCCCATCCTTCGCCGAAGCGGACATGGCCGACGTGATCGACAAGATCATCAAGGTCTATGTCGAGAAGCGCACTGATGAAGAAAGCTTCCTCGACACCTTCCGCCGCGTTGGCGTCGACCCGTTCAAGGAGCGTGTATATGCAGCGAATCATTAAGAACGGTCAGATCATCGACGAGACTTGGCACCTGCTGCCCAAGGATGCGACGCTCGACTCGCTGAGCAACTGCGACGACTACATAGTGCCCTTGGCCCTGTGGGTCGAACACAGCAGCGCCCTCAAGGCCCGCGATGGCGGCCTGGGCGTATGGCTGGAAGCCGGTGAAGAGATCGAAGAAATCGCCGACCAACTGGATAACTTCCAGGTGATCGCCCTGAACTTCCCTGCCTTCACCGATGGCCGTCACTGCTCCACCGCCTACCTGCTGCGCACTCGCTATGGCTACACCGGCGAGGTGCGGGCGATTGGTGATGTACTGCGCGACCAGTTGTTCTCCTACCAGCGCGTCGGTTTTGATGCCTTCGCGTTGCGCGCGGACAAAGACCCGGTCGACGCCCTGCAAGCCTTCGAGGAATTCGCCGAGGTCTACCAGGCGTCCGCCGACCAGCCGCAACCGCTGTTCCGCCGCCGCGCCTGAGTTTCTCGATGTAAACAAAAAGCCCTGCACATGCAGGGCTTTTTGTTTTCTACCGCAGCGCTCTAGTCGAGCTTGACCAAAACCCGGCCCACCAGCTTGCCGGCCAGAATCTGCTCAATGGCCGCTGGCAGTTCGCTCAAGTTCACTTCATGGGTCAAGGCCGCCAGATTGGCGATTTTCCACTGCAGGGACAGCTTGTCCCACATCGACGCCTTGACCACCAAGGGCAGCTCCACCGAGTCGACACCCAGCAGGTTGACCCCGCGCAGAATGAACGGCAGCACACTGGCCTGGAAGTTGACCCCAGCGGTCAGCCCGCAACAGGCCACACTGCCGCCGTACTGCAGCGACTTAACCACGTTGAAGAGAATATCGCCGCCCACGGTGTCCACCGCCGCCGCCCACTGCTCTTTAAGCATGGGTTTAGCCGTACCGGCCTGCAGCTCTTCACGGCTGACCACCTGACTGGCGCCCAGGCTGCGCAGAAACTCCTCTTGCCCGACCTTGCCAGTGGCCGCGGCCACGCGATAACCCAGGCTGGCCAGCAGCGCCACAGCAATACTGCCAACGCCACCGGTGGCCCCAGTGACCAGCACAGTACCGGCCTCGGGCGTCAGGCCGGCCTGCTCCAGTTTGGCCACACAGAGCGCAGCAGTCAGCCCGGCGGTACCAAGCATCATCGCCTCGCGCAGCGCCAGACCTTGTGGACGCTTGAGCAACCAGGCCGAAGGCACACGTATGTACTGGCCAAAGCCGCCGGCGGTGTTCATTCCTAGGTCATAGCCGGTGACGATCACCTCATCGCCAGGGGCGAACTCACTCACCGTGGATTGTTCCACCACGCCAGCGGCATCGATCCCCGGCGTATGTGGGTACTGACGCGTTACCCCACGGTTACCACTGGCCGACAGGGCGTCTTTGTAGTTGAGTGACGAATAGCGAACCCGAATCAGCACCTCGCCAGCGGGCAACTCACCTATGTCGCGCTCCACCACGTGTGGGAGGAAGTGCCCAGGGCTGTCTTCGCTGACCAGCAATGCCTGAAATTTGCTCATCCTGCTCTCCTCTACCGGCAAACTTTACTGCCAGAAACGTTGTTGATTGAGCCGGCTCCACCAGGTCAGCAAGACCCGGTCGAGTGCCACACTGGTGGCGATGCCAAAGCGTTCCTGCAGGCTCTTTTTCTCAGCGTAATGCAAATGGAACAACTCGGCCTCACGGGCGCGATTGCCGAGGTATTCGTCGCTGGTCTGCAAATCATCCACCAACAGTTTGTCCAGCGCCGCCATGCCCAACCAGACTTCGCCGGTGGCCACCTCGTCGATGCTCAACTGCGGGCGGTAGCGGGCGACAAAGCCCTTGAACAGTTCGTGGGTGGTTTCCAGGTCTTCCTGAAATTTCTCCCGGCCCTTGTCGG
>NKIE01000190.1 GCA_002256055.1 Pseudomonas sp. PGPPP3
TGGAGAGCAACGCCCTGGAGGTGCACATCCATCATCTGCGTAAGAAGTTCTTTAGTGAGCTGATTCGCACCGTTCGCGGTGTCGGTTATCTGGTCGATAAGTAGGTGTCCATGCTGCGTTCCATTCGCGCCCGTACGCTGGTGTTGGTGCTGGGCTTGCTTAGCGTATCGATGACGCTGATCTCGTACAAAAGCTACCGGGATGCCAATCACGAAATCGAAGAGCTGTTTGATGCCCAGCTGGCGCAGACCGCGCGTTTGCTGAAAGGCATGCTGGGCCTGGGACAAACCCCGGCTGACCGGCAGCGCTTGCAGGCATCGCTGGATGCTGCTTTTGCCGGCCAGCATTCACAATTGATGGCCGATTTGGCAGCTGAGGAAGGTGTGGGCCACCCCTATGAGAGCAAGCTGGCGTTTCAGGTGCTAGATGCGCAGGGTGAGGTATTGCTGCAATCTGCCAGTGCGCCGGCCGACCTGTTACGGCGAACCATTGTCGAATTCCATCAGCATTCAGGCTCGACCCATTCACATGTCGCCGATGAGGCTGTGAGTGCGCTGGGGGCGGCGTTTGCGGGGTACCACAGTGTGCCCCTGGGTGATTATCACTGGCGTGTTTTTGTCCTGCATGATGCTGGCGAGCAAAAGTGGATCATGGTCGCTGAGCGCAGTGATGTGCGCGGTGAGCTGGTGGGGCTGATAGCCCGACGCATGCTGTTGCCCGACCTGCTCGGTCTGCCGATCCTCGCCCTGTTGGTGTGGGTGGCCGTCGGCTGGGGCTTGGCGCCGTTGGCGCAGATGGCCAGCTTTATTAAAACGCGCGACGCCGACAACCTAGCCCCACTGCTGTTGGCGCCATTGCCCCAAGAGCTAGAGCCGATCGTGGCGGCGCTCAACCGCTTGTTGCAGCAGGTGGCCCAGTTGCTGGCGCGGGAGCAACGCTTCCTGGCCGATGCTGCCCATGAACTGCGCACGCCTTTGGCGGTGCTGCGTATCCATGCGCAGAACGCTCAGCAGGCGCCTGACCCGGAGGATCGTGCCAAGGCCTTGCAGCAGCTCGAACATGGGGTTGAGCGGGCCACGCGGGTGGTGACCCAATTACTGACTCTGGCGCGACTGGAGCCTGCGGCGGTACAGCTGGCCATGGCGTCGCTGGACCTGGCAGCTCTGGCCCGTGAAGAATTGGCCGAGCTGACGCCGTTGGCGCTGGATCACCAGCAGGAGCTGGAGTTCGAGGCCGAAGGCAGTGACTTCCAGTTGCTGGCGGATGGCCCAAGCCTCGGTACCTTGCTGCAGAACCTGCTCGGCAATGCCCTGCAGTACACGCCGGCAGGTGGGCGCATTAGGGTGCTCTTGCAGGGGCAGTCTGATGCTTTGCTGCTGCGCGTGCAGGACAGCGGCCCGGGTGTGCCGGCGGAGTTGCGGGAGAAACTCTTTGAGCGTTTTTTCCGCCAGGGTATGGGGCAGGGCGCTGGGCTTGGTTTGTCCATCGTGCGCCGGGTGGTGGAGCTGCACAGTGGCGAGATCGAGTTGCTCGACTCGCCATTGGGCGGTTTGGAAGTGCTGGTGCGGCTGCCGCGGCACGGCTATCGCTGGTGAATTGAGGCGTTGCAACGCGCTATCCTGCACCGATCGTTTGCCGGATGCCCATTGTGGGCTCGGCAAGCGGCTGTCATTTGCCGTCGACCCGGAGCCCTTTTGTTATGCTTAGTCTCGATCCACGCTTGCAACAGGACACCCTGACGGTTGGGGACTTCCCCCTTTGCCGCCTGTTGCTGATGAACGATGCCCAGTACCCTTGGTTTATTCTGGTGCCGCGCCGCGCAGATGTTAGCGAGGTGTTTGACCTGGATGCTGCTGATCAGCTGGCGCTCTGGCAGGAGACCACAACCCTGGCCTCGGTTTTGAAAGATGGCTTCGCCGCTGACAAGATGAATGTGGCGACCCTGGGCAATATGGTCAGTCAGCTGCACATGCATGTGATTGCGCGCACCCGCGAGGATGCCGTTTGGCCTGCGCCAGTCTGGGGCAAGTTGCCCGCACAGCCTTATAGTGAAGTGCAGCTGGCTGAGGTCCTGGCCAGATTGCGTTTACTGCTGACGGATAATTTCTGTTTTATGCAGGAGGCGTCATGAGCCTAGAAGTGCGCATCAATGACCTGGAGAGCCGTCTGGCTTTTCAGGACGATACCATTCAGGCGCTCAACGATGTGCTGGTTGACCAGCAGCGTTTGCTCGATCGCCTGCAGTTGCAGCTGGCGGCGCTGGCGCGTCGGCAGGACGAGCAGCAGAACCAGTTCGGCAGTGAAGACAATCAGCCGCCACCCCATTACTGATGCTGCTGAGCACAAAAAAGCCCGCTGAGTGAGCGGGCTTTTTGTTACTCGGCGCTGACTCAGCGGCGGCTGGGCAGTGCCGCAATCACGTCTTCGGCTTGCAGGCCTTTGTCACGCTGCATGACGGCGAACTCGACGCGCTGACCTTCGACCAGGACGCGGTGACCTTCACCGCGAATGGCGCGGAAGTGCACGAAAATATCGTCGCCCGAGTCGCGGGAGATAAAGCCGAAGCCTTTCGAAGTGTTGAACCACTTGACCGTGCCAGTCTCGCGGTCGCCCAGATCCTGAGGCGAGGCGGGGCTGTAGCTGTTATTGCCATGTGGGCGCAGGTTGAGCCACAGGTTCACGGCTACGGCGGCTGTGATGGCTAGCAGGCTAAACAGGGCCGCCGGCTGGCTGCCGATGAAAGGCAGTGGGGCCAGCAGGATCAAAGCTTGTAGGGCAGCGGCAAAGATCAGTAGACCCGATACCAGGTTGTGCAGCCCTTCACGGCCTTGGCTGACAGTTGGCGCATAAAGCAGGTTAAACAGACCGAACAGGCCTAGATACAGCGCGTCGCTTTGTTGCAGGTAAGGCAGGGCTTCGCTACGTAGGCTGGGGAGGAAAGACAGCAACAGCGCGGCAGCGCCGCTTAACAGGTGGACGATTTTCAACATATGCAATGAGCTCACTTCAAGATGGATAACGAGGAAAAGCGGGCGCTATGTGGTTCGCCTTGAGGCAATGAGGGCGTTGTACAGGCACGTAGCGGTCGCATGCGTCAGCCGCTTAAAAAGGGCATGGCTGACGGCACGGGGTATTTAACAGCAAAGCGCGGGGCTACTCAAATCAAGCGATGAGCGCGGTTTCCGGGAAGGCGGGGTGAACCTGATTGCGGCCGTTGCGTTTGGCTTGGTACATGGCGTCGTCGGCGCGGGTGATCAGTGCTTCGGGGTCATCACCGGCTTGCGCCAAGGCCAGGCCAAAGGAAGCAGTGATGGTGTCCAGTACCTTGTCAGTGCTGCGCACTTTTACGCGCAATGCCTTGATCTTCAAACGCAGGCGTTCGGCGAAGGCGTGGGCGGTCTCAAGGTCATAGCAGTCGCGCATGATCACGCAGAACTCTTCACCGCCGTAGCGGGCGGCCATGGCCCTTGGTGGCAGCAAGTCGCGCAGCAACTGGCCAACATGTTGCAGGACTCGATCACCCAGTGGATGGCCGTATTGGTCGTTGAACTGCTTGAAGTGGTCGATATCCATCATCACCAGTGCCAGGCCTTGGTGATCAGTTTTCAAGGCTTGTTCCAGCAGGCGACTAAAGGCGTTGCGATTGAACACCTGTGTCAGGTTGTCGAGGGTGGCGGCCATGTGCGCCCGCTCAAGCTGGGTGCGCAGATGTTGAATTTCGGTTTGGGCGTTACGCAGGCGATAGAGGAATTTTTCTTGCTGGTCCTGCATCAACTGAGTGCTTTGCTGCAGCTCGTTGAGTACGTTTGGCAAGTTTTCATCCAGTGGCTCGCGCAGCGCGTCAAGGCCGAAGCTGAGGCTTGCCTGATAAGCCTGGCTGCCCTCGACGCTGCGGCTGACATCCCCCTCGATGTCGTCCACCAGTTCAATAACTTGCTGTTGGCCCAGGCGTGCGTCTTCCAGTTCTTCACGGATGATGTGATCGCGAAACAGCTTGAGGGCTGTTTCCGGTGGGAACACATCAAAGTCGCTGACAACTTTGTCCAAACGGCGGTTCAGATCGGGATTCTTGCCCTGGCTATAGGTGTACCAGAGCGCGTAGTGCACCGGGTTTGGCGGAATTTGGTGGCGCATCATGAGCGGCACAGCATGTTTGAGGAGATCCGCGGCTTCGCGGGTCTCCTCGGGATACTGGGCTAAAAGAGAAGGTGCTTTGGGCTGTTGGCTCATGCTCGTCACTGAGGCGAAGGTCCGTAAGGTGCAAGCATAGAACAGCTGCTGTGCCGATGCCTAGTGAAAGGCCTTGATCGTACGCTGTGCCAGATCGCGGTGAACCTGCGTGCTAGGGGGCTGCCGGACGAGTTTAATGACGTCCCAATATCTTGTTAAGCAACCAAGGATAGGCGTTGGGTAGCAGGCGCTGGATGAGGTCCAGCAAGCGTGCGTCGGCACCGATCAATATGCGCGGTTGTTTGCGCAAAATGCCATCAACGATCACCTGCGCGGCTTGTTCGGCGCTGGTTCGGGCCAGTTTGTCGAAGTTGGCAGCGGCCCTGTTGGCGTCATGGCCGCCGTCTGGGCCCTGGTAGAAACGCCCGGCGCGGGCAATGTTGGTTTTGATTCCGCCAGGGTGTACGCAACTGACGGCTACCTCGCTGCAGGCCAACTCCTGGCGCAAGGCCTCGGTAAAACCGCGCACAGCAAACTTGCTGGCGTTGTAGGCGCTTTGAGTGGGGACGCCAATAAGGCCGAACAGGCTGGAAATATTGACGATATGACCATCATTGTTTTTCAGCAGGTGCGGCAGGAAGGCTTTGGTGCCGTGCACCACGCCCCAGAAATTGATGTCCATCAGCCATTCAAAATCGTCGTAGGCGAGTTCGGCAACTGTCTGCGACAGGGCCACGCCGGCATTATTAATAATCAGCTGGGCATTACCGTGAACGGTCAGCACCTCATCGGCAAAGGCATACACAGCGGCGCGGTCAGCCACATTGAGCACGTGGGTGCTGATGTTGGTGCCATGGCTGCGCAGCGCTTGGGCGGTAGCTTCAAGGTTATCGTGATGGATGTCGGCCAGGGCCAGATGGCAACCGCGGCCGGCCAGTAGCTGGGCCAGCGCCTTGCCAATGCCGGAGCCGGCACCGGTGATAACCGCCACTTTGCCTGCCAGAGATTGCATCCGTGCTCCTTGGGCTGCGCCCTTCTTGTGTTCAGCTTCCGCCGCCATGAGTGGCCGTCGCGCTCGAGCTTAGTGGCCACAACTAAGGGCGGCAACGGTTCAGTGTGGCGTGCGTCCTGTTTGTTGTTGCAGTGCGCGGTTAAACACCTCGACCCAGTGGCTGCTGAACTGGCGACCGGCCAGGCCGTTGATCTCCAGAATGGCACGCATCAGCGGGCGTTTACTCAGGGTCTGGTGGGCGCGCTCGTGGGTGCGCGCATCAAAGGTGTCGACGATGGCGAGGATCAGTGCGCCGGGGGCGATTTCAACTTCTGTCAGGGCCTTGGGGTAGCCAGAACCGTCGGCGTGCTCCTGGTGCTGCAGGATGATTTCTGCAGCGGCCGCCCACTTGGGCATGCGCCGTAGCAGCTCAAAGCCCTGGCGCGGGTGGGCCTGCATCTGCCGGCGTTCGTCACGGCTGAGATTCTGCTCTTTATGCAGCAGCTCCAGGGGCAGGAAAGCCATGCCCAGGTCGTGCAGGCACACGGCCGCGGTCAGTTGCGCCGGCTCGGTAAGCTTGCCGCCCAGCTCATTAATAGTAAGGGCGAGGTTCAACAGGCGCTGGCCACGGCCTTCCCAGTAATGGGAGCGGCGTTCGCCGGCTTGCATCAGTTCGGCAAAAAACAGCAGGTCGGCGTCGGTGTCGATGCCATGTTGCGCCAGCAGGTGTTGAATCGCCGGGGCTTGTTGGGGCTTCGGTTGTTGCAGCTGGGTGCTGGGGTCAAGTT
>NKIE01000191.1:0-2280 GCA_002256055.1 Pseudomonas sp. PGPPP3
GCGCTCTTTCTCTACACCTTCTTTCTCGAACAAACCCATTTCGCCGAAGAAGTCGCCGGAGTTGAGGTAGGCGATGATCATTTCCCGGCCATCGTCGTCTTCGATCAGGATGGTGACCGAGCCTTTGACGATGAAGAACAGGGTTTCGCAGCGATCACCGGCGTAAATGATGGTGCTCTTGGCGGTGTAGCGGCGACGGTGGCAATGGGCAAGCAGCTTGTCGAGATTTTTGATTTTGGGTGTGAGCGTAATAGCGACCATGCGCGAGTCCCGGTAAAGAAGAGGTAAGTCCCTGTCTGCTAGACGAATTCTTATTATTAATGCGGTCAGTGTGCCATTTATCCGACGCCAGCTTAACAGACAGTTATACACCAACTAGGCGTTTTTGCGACGTGGCTAACACCTGGCTGTCGGGGATTAGTCTACGCGTGCTCGTTTGCCGGAGCTCGTAGGCCCTGTGCTAAGCTTGCGACCCTTTTTGCAGTGGACACCTGGCGATGAAAGCACGTATCCAGTGGGCAGGCGAAGCCCTGTTTATCGGCGAATCTGGCAGTGGCCATGCCGTGGTTATGGACGGTCCACCGGAGGCCGGTGGGCGTAACCTGGGCGTGCGGCCGATGGAGATGTTGCTGATCGGCCTGGGTGGCTGCAGCAACTTCGATGTGGTCAGTATCCTGAAGAAATCCCGCCAGGCAGTGGAGAGCTGCGAAGCCTTTGTTGAGGCTGAGCGCGCCGATGAAGACCCCAAGGTGTTCACCAAGATCCACCTGCATTTTGTGGTCAAGGGCCGCGGTCTGAAAGAAGCCCAGGTCAAGCGCGCGGTGGAGCTGTCCGCGGAGAAGTACTGCTCGGCGTCGATCATGCTCGGGCGTGCCGGCGTTGAGATCAGCCACGATTACGAGATCGTCGAGCTGGGTTGAGCGTTACTCAGGCAATAAAAAAGGGGCGCCTATGAGCGCCCCTTTTTTATTGCCTGCAGGTTGAGCGGTCAGACTCGGTAGGTGCTCTTGGTCATGACCTTGGCCAGCAGGCTCATGCCGAACTTGACCGGCGCCGGAAAGCGCAGGCCGCCAGCGGCCATGGCGCTGTTGGCGTGTTGCTCTTCATCGCTGCGCATCTGCTCAAGGATGGCGCGGGATTTTTCGTCTTCAGCCGGCAATTGGCTGAGGTGCTCGTCGAGGTGTTTGCACACCTGGTCTTCGGTGGCGGCGACAAAGCCCAGACTGACCCGATCGCTGATCAGTCCGGCCACTGCACCGACACCAAACGACAAACCGTAGAACAGCGGGTTGAGCACGCTGGGGTGGCTGCCAAGCTGGCGGATGCGTTGTTCGCACCAGGCCAGGTGGTCGATTTCTTCCTCGGCGGCATGCTCCATGGCGCTGCGCACCTCGGGCAATTTTGCGGTCAGCGCCTGGCCCTGGTAGAGCGCCTGGGCGCACACCTCGCCGGTGTGGTTGATGCGCATCAAGCCAGCCACATGACGAGTGGTCTCAGGGTCGAAATGGGCGTCGGGCTGGACGATGGCCGGCGACGGGCGATAGGGCTGGCCGCTGAAGGGCAGCAAGGTGCGCATGGCTGCATCGGCTTGCAGTAACAGGCGGTCAATGGGTGAGTAATGACGTTCGCTGGCCATGGGCGCTCCGGGCGACATGCAGGTGGAATACGCCGAGGAGTTTACTCCAAGCCGGGGTGGCGGTCTTGATCCGGATCAGATTGGCGCAGCTCGCGCAGTACGCGAAAACCCAAGGCGTAGTCCTTGATATGGGGCTGCTTGAGGTCACGCAGGCTGCTGCGCAGGTACACCGGGCCACTGTTCCAGCCGCCGCCGCGTATCGCCCTTGGACTGTTGTCGAGCAGGCCGGCGCGGCGCTGTTCGTGGCCGTCATAGGGGGCGACGAAGGCCGAGGCCGTCCACTCCCAAACATTGCCGGCAGTGTCGTACAGGCCGAAGGCATTGGGCGCGAACTGTCCCACCAGGCTGGTTTTGTACTCCAGGCTGCGCGGCGTGCCACAACCGCGGCAGTGGGCGCGGGGCTGCTCTTCACTGCTGTCGAGTTGCTCGCCCCACCAGTAGTAACTCTGGCTGCCCGCGCGTGCCGCATATTCCCATTCGGCTTCGCTAGGCAGGCGATAGGTCTGGCCGCTGACTTTGCTCAGCCATTGACAGTAACCCTGGGCGGCAAAGTAGCTGACATGAATCACCGGGCGCTGCGCCGACATGGCCCAGCCCTCGTTGTCGGGCATGGCCTTGCCGGTGGCATCGGCATACAGCTGCCA
>NKIE01000191.1:2290-5942 GCA_002256055.1 Pseudomonas sp. PGPPP3
GGGCGGGCTAATGTCGACCGCGCGCGGTGGGCGTTCGTTGTCGTTACCACGGCCCAGACTATCGCCCAAGACAAAGCGGCCAGTGGGCAGGACCACCAGTTCGGGGCCTTGCTGGCCGTTGTGCAGTGGGTCGCGAAACACCTTGCCGGTCTCGTTGGCGAGGGCTGGCAGGGGTAGCAGCAGGGTTAGAGCGAGGCCCAGCTGAACGCGCATCAGCCCGGCGGCCACTGCATCTGACGTTGGCCAAGGACGTGCATGTGGATGTGATAGACCGTCTGGCCACCTTGCGGGTTGCAGTTCATCACTACCCGGAAGCCTTCCTCGCAGCCTTGCTCAACGGCCAGGCGCTGGGCAGTGAAGAGGATATGACCGGCCAGGGCTTTGTCGTCTTCGCCGAGGTCGTTGAGGGTGCTGATGTGTTTTTTCGGGATCACCAGAAAGTGCACCGGCGCGGCCGGGCTGATGTCGTGGAAGGCCACGACCTGATCATCTTCATAAAGCTTGCGCGCGGGGATGTCCCCGGCGACGATCTTGCAGAACAGACAGTCCACGGACAGTCCCCCGGCTGATGATTTGAGCCGCAGAGTGTAACCATGCACACCGGGGGCGACCAGTGGCGCCGATACGCACAAGGAGCAGCAGTGATAAACGATATTCATGACCTGGGGCTGGTGCTGGACTCCAAGGTCAAGCTGGTGGTGATTGAGTCGTGGGACGAGCGGCGGGTGTTGGAGACCCTCACCAGCCTGGCGGTCAAGCGCGGCCTGGGGCTGTACACCTGGGCGGTGACTGAAGGTTTGCAGCGTCTTGGCTTTGCCGCCGACGTGAGTGAAGAGAGCGCCAGCCTGGAGCCGGAGGCCGCGCTGAAACTGATCAAGTACGATCCGCAGCCCAATCTGTATGTGCTCTGCGACCTGCATCCGTTCCTAGTCGATAACCCCAAGCTGGTGCGCTTGCTCAAGGAAATCGCCCTGGCCGAAGGCGCCGATAAACCGACCTTGGTGCTGGTTTCCCACGCCCTCAAATTGCCGGTTGAGGTGCAGCGTTATGCGGCGCGCTTTGCTCTGGCGCTGCCGTCGGAAGAGGAGTTACTGGCCATCGTTCGCGACGAGGCCACGCGCTGGAGCGAGGGCAATCGCGGCGCGCGGGTGCGCACCGATAACCGCACCTTGCAGCAGGTGGTGAAAAACCTGCGCGGCATGAGCCACGCTGAAGCCCGAGCCCTGGCGCGGCGGGTGATCTGCGACGACGGCGCAATTACCCAAGATGACCTGCCGGAGCTGAACAAGAGCAAGTTCCAGCTGCTGGATCTGGAAGGCGTGCTGAGCTTCGAATACGACACCGCCCGCTTCGCCGAGGTCGGTGGTCTGCGCACGTTCAAGCGCTGGCTGGGTGAGCGCGAACCGGTGTTTCTTGCTGCCAAGGCCGAAGACCTACCCAAGGGGGTGATGCTGGTGGGTGTGCAAGGTGGCGGCAAGAGCCTGGCGGCCAAGGCGGTGGCCGGGTTGTGGGGGCTGCCGCTGCTGCGTCTGGACTTTGCCTGCCTGTACAACAAGTTCTTCGGCGAAACCGAGCGCAACCTGCGCGAGGCCTTGCAGCTGGCGGAACGCATGGCGCCTTGCGTGCTGTGGATGGATGAGATCGAGAAGGGCCTGGCCAGCGGCGATCAGGATGGCGGGGTCAGTCAGCGGGTGCTGGGCACCTTGCTGACCTGGATGGCCGAGCGCAAGGCGCCGGTGTTCCTGGTGGCTACCGCTAATGCCATCGACCGTCTGCCGCCGGAGCTGGTGCGTAAGGGGCGTTTCGACGAGCTGTTCTTTGTCGACCTGCCGGATGCCGAGGTGCGGGCCGAGATTTTCGCGATCCACCTGCAGCGCCGTGAGCTGGACCCGGCGCAGTTTGATCTGCCGGCATTGGCGGCGGCCTGTGATGGCTTTGCCGGGGCGGAGATTGAGCAGGCGGTGGTCAGCGCCCTGTATGCGGCGCAGGCGCGGCAGCAGAGTGTCGATCAGGCGCTGTTGCTGCAGATGATCCACAGCAGTTCGCCGTTGTCGGTGGTCATGGCCGAGGATTTGGCCCGACTGCGAGCCTGGGCGGAGGGGCGGACAGTCTGCGCCGATTAGGCCGCACGGGTTGTGCCGGTCTGGGCGCCTACACGTTGGCGCCTAGAGTTGTGCGGCCTAGTGGCTTGTTCGTGCCGAGCCTGCGCGATTGATCTTGCCCACCAGGTAACGCACCACTCCCCGAGGTGCCAGGCGTGGCCAGGCAGCCATCAGCTTGTTGCGCCAGCCGGGTGTAATGATGGCGCGGTTCTTGTCCAGGCCCCTGACGGCGAGCAGTGCCACTTCCTCGCAGGACATCATCAGCGAGCTGCGTTCCAGCTTGGCGGATTTCATCTGTGCATTGCGAAAGAACGCGCTGCGCGTCGGCCCAGGGCAGAGCACCGAGACTTTTACGCCAAAGCCTTTCAGCTCTTCGCGCAGACCTTCCGACAGGCTCAGCACGTAGGCCTTGCTGGCGAAGTAGTTGCTCATCCACGGCCCTGGCTGAAAGGCGGCCACTGAGGCGACGTTGAGAATCTGTCCGCCGCCCTGCTGCACCATGCGTTGGCCGAGGGCGTGACAGAGGCGGGTGAGGGCCAGAATGTTGACCTCAACCAGTTGTTGTTCGCGGCTCCACTCCTGCTGGAGGAACGCACCGGCGGTGCCGAAGCCGGCGTTGTTGACCAGCAGATCGATCTGCTGATCGGCCAGTTCCAGCTCTTGCAGCAGGCCGGATACCTGCAACGGCTCGCTAAGGTCGCAGGAGCTAAACAGCACTTCGACGCCGAAGCGCTGGGTCAGTTCGTAGGCGATGCTTTCCAGGGCGTCGCGCTGGCGAGCCACCAGAATCAGGTTGCGGCCACGGCGGGCCAGGGCTTCGGCAATGGCCAGGCCAATCCCGCTGGAGGCGCCGGTAATCAGGGCATAACGGGGCATGGGTGACTCCGTGGGGCAGCGGCCGACGGGCCGCTGCTGCGGGGGGATTTACTCGTCTTCGCTGAGGGGCGCGTAAGCGTCTGCGGCCTCGGCGCTGTCGGTCTCATCGTAGCTGCTTTCCAGTGCGGACTGGGCGCGCTCGGTGTAGTCCTGATAGGCCGGAATGGCAATGGCGGCGAGAATGCCGAACACCACCGGCACCAGCAGCCAGAGGGCGGACAGAACTTTGACCGCGGTGCTGTTGGGCGGCGGTGGCGGGCCGAAGCGGTTGGCTGCGGCGCTGCCAGGCACTACCAGCATAATGATGGAGAACACGCTGCCGACCACTGGCACCAGGTTGACCAGCAACAGCCAGCCGGACCAGCCGATGTCATGCAGGCGTTGCACGCCAATTTGTACGCTGACCACCGCCATGGCCACCAGGGCCAGAACGCCGAGGATAGCGCCGAGCACTTCCGACATCTGGAAGCCGATGGCGATCACGCCGAACACCGCCATAGCGGCGCCCATCAGGCTCAGGCTCCAGGCCAGGTAGCGCAAGCGGCCAATCCGGCCTTCGACGCCGAACGGGCGCAAATCGGCGTACTCCGGTAGCTCTTCGGCGACGTTGGCGGTAGGTGGGGCGTAGGGTGATGCGGGCGCTGTGTCGTTAACGGGGGCGCTGGTGATGGTAA
>NKIE01000192.1 GCA_002256055.1 Pseudomonas sp. PGPPP3
GCCCTCAAGACCCTGGTACGCGATTACACCCCACAAATGGTCAGCGAACTCTGCGGCATCCCGGTGGCAGACCTACAAACCTGCGCCCGCCTGATCGGCAGCGCGCCGAGCTTTCTGTCTCTGTGGTGCATGGGCCTGAACCAATCGAGCAGCGGCAGCGCCAAGAACAGCGCCCTGATCAATCTGCACCTGGCCACCGGCCAAATTGGCCGGGCCGGCGCCGGGCCGTTCTCCCTCACCGGGCAGCCTAATGCCATGGGCGGGCGGGAAACCGGCAGCCTGAGCAATTTGCTTCCTGGTCACCGCGATGCCGGCAATAGCCAGCACCGTGAAGAAGTGGCGCGTTACTGGGGCGTCGAGCAATTGCCGGACAGCACCGGTCTGAGCGCAGTTGAGCTATTCGACGCCGTCCACGCCGGGCGCATAAAGGCCCTGTGGATTGCCTGCAGTAACCCCGCGCAGTCGATGCCCAACCAGACCCTGATTCACCAGGCGCTGGCCAGTTGCCCGTTCGTGGTGGTGCAAGAAGCCTTCGCCAACACCGAAACCTGCCGCTACGCCGACCTGCTGCTGCCCGCCGCCAGCGGGGGCGAAAAAGAAGGCACGGTGACCAACTCAGAACGGCGTATCACCCATGTGCGCCAAGCCGTGCAGGCACCCGCCGAAGCGCGACCAGACTGGGCTATCACCAGTGACTTCGCCCGCCGTCTGGAAGCTTTGCTGCGCCCTGGCCAAGCCAGCCTGTTTGATTTCGACAGCCCACAAGCGCTGTTCGACGAATACAAATACCTGACCGAGCACCGCGACCTTGACCTCTGCGGCCTGAGCTACGCCCTGCTGGATGCCCAAGGCCCGCAGCAGTGGCCATTTCCCCGCGGCGCCAGCGCCGGCAGCTCACGCCTGTACAGCAATGCCCAGTTCCCAACCCCGACCGGACGAGCACAGTTCATTGCCGACGCCTACCGCGCCCCGCAGGAAAAACGCGATACCCGTTTTACCCTGAGCCTCAACACTGGCCGCCTGCGTGACCAGTGGCACGGCATGAGCCGCACGGGTACCGCCACGCACCTGTTTGCCCACGCTGAAGAAGCCGTGGTCAGCCTGCACCCGGACGAACTCCGCCGCCGGCGCCTGCAGGACGGCCAACTGGTAACGCTCAAGAGTCGCCGTGGCAGCCTGGTATTGCCGGTACACAGTGATGACAGCGTACGCTCCGGCCATGCCTACTTGCCCATGCACTGGGGCGATCGATTTATCAAGGGCTTGGGCACCAACGTATTGACCTCCCCGGCCTTCGATCCACTGTCGAAACAGCCAGAACTGAAACACGCGGCGGTAGAAGTCAGCAAAGTCGACCTGCCCTGGCAGTTGTTCGCCCTGGTAGAGGGCGACGTGCAGAACCGCCTAGGCGCCCTGCGCTCGCTGTTGGAAGGGTTTACCTATGCCAGCCTGGCGCCCTGCGGTCGCGAACACCCCGCCCTAGTGCTGCGTGCGGCGGCGGCCGTGCCGCCGGACAACGCCTTGTTGGCGCAAATTGACCAGTTGCTTGGCCTCAATGACGGCCCGGTATTGGCCTATGACGACCCGCGCAAGGCTGTTGGTAAGCGCGTACGCATCGAAGACGGCCGCATCACTGCCATTCGCCTGGCCGGTGAAACCGCCGCCCGCGACTGGCTGAAAAACCTGTGGCAGGAGCAGCGCGCCGATGCCGAGCTGCGCCGCTGGTTCCTCGCCCCACTGAGCACGCCTCCTGGAAGCACAGAAGCCCCCAGCAGTGGCGGTAAAACCGTTTGCAGCTGCATGAACGTCAGCCGCAACGCCATTTGCGCCGGGATCGGCCGCGGCCTGGACTTGGCGGGACTGAAACAGGAACTCGGTTGCGGCAGCCAATGCGGCTCCTGCGTCCCGGAAATCAAACAGCTGCTGGCGAAACCGATATCCGCCACCGTTAACGCCTGAGGAGAAACCCATGAGCGCAAAAGTCTGGCTGGTAGGCGCAGGCCCTGGCGACCCCGAGTTGCTGACCCTCAAGGCCGTGCGTGCCCTGAAACAGGCGCAGATTGTCATGATTGATGACCTGGTCAACCCAGCCGTGCTGGAGCACTGCCCCGACGCTCGGGTGATCAGCGTGGGCAAGCGCGGCGGCTGCCGCTCCACGCCCCAGGCCTTTATCCATCGCCTGATGCTGCGCTATGCCCGTCAAGGCAAGTGTGTGGTACGCCTGAAAGGTGGCGACCCGTGCATCTTCGGCCGCGGCAGCGAAGAAGCCGACTGGCTTGAGCAGTTCGGGATCGAAGTAGAAATGGTCAATGGCATCACGGCTGGCCTGGCGGGCGCAACCAACTGTGGCATTCCCCTGACCCTACGTGGTGTCAGCCGTGGCGTCACGCTGGTCACCGCCCACACCCAGGATGACAGCAGCCTGAATTGGGCCGCCCTCGCGCAAGGTGGCACGACCCTGGTGGTGTACATGGGCGTGGCCAAGCTGGGCGAAATTCGCGACAGCCTGTTAGCCGGCGGCATGCGCGCCGATATGCCGGTGGCCATGATCGAAAACGCGTCACTGCCGCACCAGCGTGAATGCCGCAGCTCACTTGCGGCCATGCAAGCCGCGGCCGCTGACTTCCAACTAAAAAGCCCCGCAATTCTGGTGCTCGGCGATGTCGCCGCCAGCCGCCAGCCGCTAGCTCTGATGCACAGCGCCTAACCGCTTCGCTCCTGCGCCTGTGCGCACTGCCCGGCCTAGGTCGGGCTTTTTTACGGGCATAAAAAAACCCGGCATGAGCCGGGTTTTTTCGGGTCATGCTCAGACTAGCTGAGCGTGACGGTGCAGCACTTACTTACCAGCTTCAACAGCCGCTTCTACGCGACGGTTTACAGCACGGCCAGCTTCAGTAGCGTTGTCAGCAACCGGAGCAGCTTCGCCGTTACCTACAGCGTTTACGCGAGCAGCTTCAACGCCGTACTGGTTAACCAGTACTGCACGAACAGCGTTTGCACGACGCTCGGACAGCTTCTGGTTGTAGGCGTCAGAACCAACGGAGTCAGTGTGACCTTCAACGGTGGTGCTGGTTTGTGGGTACTGCTTCATGAAGTCAGCCAGGTTTTTGATGTCGCCGTAGCTGTCTTGCTTCACGTCAGCCTTGTCGAAGTCAAATTTCACGTCCAGTTCAACGCGAACAGCTTCAGCAACAACTACACAGCCATCAGCATCAACGGTAGCGTTGGCTTCGGTGCCTGGGCACTTGTCCAGGTTGTCGCACACGCCGTCGCTGTCTTCGTCGTTGCAGACTTCAGCAGCAACAACTGGAGCTGGCTCAGCTTTCTTGGTGCCGCCACCGAAGTTGGCGCCGATGCCCAAGCCAGCGGCCATTTCGGTTTCGTTAGCGTCGATGTTGTACATCGCGTCAACGCTAGCCTTGGCGAAAACGTTCTCGGTGAAGTAGTACTTCACGCCAGTGCCCACGTTAGCGAAGGTGCTGTGGTCACGGCCGGTACGATCCGGAACGTTGCTGATGTTCTGGTGAGCAAAGCCAGCAGACACGAAAGGACGCAGACCTACGCCTGGGGTACCAAAGTTGTACACGGCGTCAAGGGCAGCCAGGTTGCCTTTGATGTTTTTGTTGCCGGTGTCATTTTCCGAACGCATGTCGTGGTATTCGCCGTACGACAGCGCCAGTTGCACGTCATCAGTCAGGAAGTAACCAACCGAACCACCGAGCAGGTTGCCGTTGCTCAGATCGCGGGAGCTGTCGGTGATGTAACGCTTACCGAAAGCATCCACCTCGACTGCGCCTTGGCCCTGAGCCAGTGCGCCGATGGAAGTGGCAGCAACGAGAGCGCCAATGACTACGCCTAAGGTGTTTTTCAGTTTCATCCGTAAATCCCCATTATTCATGAATTACACAGTTGCTCTACAGTTCAAGAACAACTCAGTCCAAGATTTTAGCACGCACAGACGGCGAACTAACAAAAATTTCACATAACTATTCGTCGGTCACGCCGGCAAATTTCTCGCGTAAGCGGTCCAGCGCACGCTTGTAGCGCATTTTTGTCGCGCTTAAGCCCATATGCATGATGTCGGCGATTTCCTGAAACTCCAGTTCGGCGACAAACCGCAGCACCAGAATCTCACGATCAATCGGGTTCACATGCACCAGCCAACGATCCAGACCGCCGCGATCCTCGGGCTTCGGCGCTTTCTCTTCCGACGCTTCTTCCAGCGGATCGAGACTCAAGGCATCCAGCAAGCGACGTTTGCGCCGTTCTTTGCGGTACTGGGTAATGCACTCGTTATACGTGATGCTATATAGCCATGTTTTAAACTTGGACTTGCCTTCAAAGTTCTTCAAACCATAAAGAACCTTGAGCATGACCTCCTGGCATACATCATCCGCATCACGGTCATTACCCAAATAACGCGCACAGACATTGAACAGCGTGCGCTGGTAACGGCGCATTAGCTCTTCATAAGCACGGGTAATGTGGAATAACTCGACGCGTGCGCGCTCCACCAACTCTTCATCTGAGAGTTCACGGGGATCGTAACGCGAAGATAACGCTTGAACTGTATTCAAAACGAATTGGGCCGACAGTCAGATCGAGACAGCCGCCACCCAAAACCTCGAATGGAATGGGTTAGCGGCATACAGTAGCAGGGTTTGGTGCGTTAGTGACTGCTCACTCGCTGCTCCAGAAGCACCCGATTGGCGACAGAAACCAGCTCGCCCGACTCAGTCAGCAACGTGGTTTTAACCGTGCCGATCTCTTCGATCTGCCCTTCAATTTCACCGATTTGAATCTGCTGACCAACTGCATACAACTCGCGCACATAAATGCCCGCGAGTATTTGCCCAGCGATATCACGACTGCCCAGCCCCAGCGCCAGCGCCACAGCCGCACCTACCGAAATCAGGACAATGGCAATCACGTTGTTGAGCAGGTCGGTCTTCACCTCAAGCTGCCCAATGGCTACCGACAAGCTGATGATGATGATCAGACCCTGGGCAATACGACCCAGGCCATTGGCATACTCCAGCCCAACGCCTTCCGCCGCACCGCGCACCACACCATTAAGCAGTTGCGCCAGCAGCACACCCGCTAGCAGAACCAAGGCCGCGCCAAACACTTTCGGCACATACAGCGCCAGCACATCGAGGGTCGCCGAGACCCGCTCAAGGCCCAGCAACTCGGCGGCCGAGACCAGAAACACCAGCAGGATGAACCAGTAGACGATTTTGCCGATCAGGGTCGAAACCGAAACCTGAATACCGACCCGACCAATCATTTTGGTCAGCCCAGTACCCGCCATCAGGCGATCCAGACCGATCTTGGCCAACACCTTGGACAATAAGGTATCCAGCAGTTTTGCGACCACAAAACCCAGCAGCACCAGAACCAAGGCGCCAATCAGATTAGGGATGAATACGGCGACACGGGTCCAAAGTGCGCCCATGGCGCCTACCAAACCTTGAGTTACAGGATCAAATTCCATGTTCAATCAGCCTTATCAGCAGGACGGACGGAGGGAGTACGACGGGAAACCGGGGCTATGTGGGCCGAGCCCTTGTTCAGGGCAATCATCAATGCACCCATCCAATGCCCCAGCAAACTGAACAGATCACCGGCACCGACCTGGCGGTTGGCGGTTTTCAGCACGCGCCCCAGACAAGCATCGTCGTCATGGCTGGAAGGCGCGCCTTTAAGCAGGTCACGTAGAGATTCTTCAAACGGATCGCGCATACGCACCTCGGGGTATATGGGGGCTAGACGCTGGCCAATGGCAGCAGGTCACTTCAAAGCCAACGCAAGCGACGGAACAGCCACCACTGGCCACAGGTCAGCCCCACCATTAAGAGACACACCACGACAAAGCCGTAAGCGTGCTCGGCGCCAGGAATACCGCCGACAT
>NKIE01000193.1 GCA_002256055.1 Pseudomonas sp. PGPPP3
CCAACGCTAGTGTGGCCCGATCCAGTGGTGACTCGGCGTTTGACGGTTCGGCGGTTTCGGCGGTGCGCAAAGTAGGGCGCATCCCGGAAATGCAGCAATTGGACCGCGCCACTTTTGATCAGCTGTATCGCCAACGGCGTGCGGTCTTTAAACCGGAGGATTTAAGCCTGTGAATACCCTGATTCGTATTGCCTTGCTGGGCTTGGCCTTGCTGGCTGGCACCGTGCAGGCGGCAGATCCGCTGGTGATCTCGGGCGGTAACGACCGCGCGATCCCCATTGCTGTAGTGCCGTTTGGCTGGCAGGGCGGCACTGTGCTGCCGCAAAACATGGCGGAAATCATCGGCAATGACATGCGCAACTCCGGCATCTTTGAACCGATTCCGGCGCAAAACATGATCAGCCTGCCAACCCAAGCCTCGGAAGTGATCTTCCGTGACTGGAAGGCCCTCGGTGCACAGTTCGTCATGGTGGGCAGCATTGTGCCGGCCGGCGGCCGTCTGCAAGTGCAGTTCGCGTTGTTCAACGTGGCCACCGAGCAGCAGGTGATGGCGGGTAATGTCAGCGGTGGCGTGGATCAGCTGCGTGACATGGCGCACTACATTGCCGACCAGGGCTTTGAAAAGCTCACCGGCATCCAGGGCGCGTTCTCCACCCGTTTGCTGTTTGTCACCGCCGAACGCTTCTCCGTGGACAGCACCCGTTACACCCTGCAGCGCGCCGACTATGACGGCGCGCGCGGCGTAACCCTGCTGCAATCGCGCGAGCCGATTCTGTCGCCAACCTTTGCTCCAGATGGCAAGCGCATCGCCTATGTGTCGTTCGAGCAGAAGCGTCCGCGCATCTTTGTTCAGTACGTAGACACCGGTCGCCGCGAGCAATTGACCAATTTTGAAGGCTTGAACGGTGCACCAGCCTGGTCGCCGGAAGGCAATCGTCTGGCGTTCGTGCTGTCCAAGGACGGCAACCCGGAAATCTACGTGATGGATCTGGGTTCGCGCCAAATGCGCCGGGTCACCAACCACTTTGGCATCGATACCGAACCGTTCTGGGGCAAGGATGGGCAAACCATCTACTTCACATCCGACCGTGCCGGCAAGCCACAGATCTACAAAACCAACATCAGCAGTGGTTCGGTTGAGCGTGTGACCTTTATCGGTAACTACAACGCCAACCCGAAACTGTCCGCGGACGAGAAAACCCTGGTGATGGTCCATCGTCAGGACGGCTACTCGGTGTTCCGTGTAGCGGCCCAGGATCTGACCCGTGGCACAGTAAAAATCCTCACCCAGAGCAATCTGGACGAGTCGGCGACTATTGCCCCCAATGGCACCATGGTAACCTACGCGACTAGCTCTGCAGGCCGTGGTGTGCTGATGCTGGCCTCGATCAACGGGCGGGTGAAAATACCGCTGCCAATCGCCGCACAAGGCGAGATTCGTGCGCCGTCCTGGTCTCCCTTTCTGAAGTGATAAACCTGGCCATTTGGCCTAATAAACTACAACTCATTAGGAGTTAAACGATGGAAATGCTGAAATTTGGCAAACTGACTGCTCTGGCTTTGACTCTGGCCATCGCTGCTGGTTGCTCCTCTAAAGGCGGCGACAACGCTGGCGAAGGCGCTATCGATCCTAACGCTGGCTACAACGCCAACGGCAATGGTTCGGGCCTGGACAGCAGCATGGCTGACGAAGCCGCTCTGCGCGCTATCACCACTTTCTACTTCGCCTACGACAGCTCTGATCTGCTGCCGGAAGCCATGCGCGCCCTCGACGTGCACGCTAAAGACCTGAAAGCCGACGGTTCGCGCGTAGTTCTGCAAGGTCACACCGACCAGCGCGGCACCCGTGAGTACAACATGGCTCTGGGCGAGCGTCGCGGCATGGCCGTTCAGCGCTACCTGGTTCTGCAAGGCGTTTCGCCAGCTCAGCTGGAAGTGGTTTCCTACGGTAAAGAGCGTCTGGCCGCTACTGGCACTGACGAAGACAGCATGGCGCAAAACCGCCGTGTAAACCTGGTTAAGTAATTAGCCATGGGTAAGTGTCAGCGTGTTCTAGCCTTGATGGTTCTCGGTCTGCCGCTTGCGGCGCTGGCCGAGGTTCCGGTAGTGGACAGCAATGCCGCCTATGGCGGCAGTGGTTATCCACCCGCTGGCTATGGCACGTCTGGCGCCTATGCGGGAGGCGGGGCAACGGCCCCAGCCTCTGCGCAGAGTCAGCTGTTTATGCAGCTGCAGCAAATGCAGGAAGAGCTCAGTCAACTGCGCGGTATGGTTGAAGAGCAGCAGAACGAGATTCAACGTTTGAAGCAGGAAGGCCTCGAGCGCTACCAGTCTCTCGATCAGCGTTTGTCAGGCGGTGCCACCGGTGCCCCGGCAACTCAGAATTCCCCTGCTGCTGGCGCGACCAACGCCAGCGGCGCCCCTGCTGCACCGTCGGCCGCGGCCGCTGTGAGCAATCAACCGGGTGATCCGGCGAAAGAAAAACTTTACTACGATGCCTCCTTTGAGCTGATCAAGGCCAAGGACTTCGACAAGGCCAGCCAGGCGTTTGAAGCCTTTCTGCGCAAATACCCGAACAGTCAGTACGCCGGCAATGCCCAGTACTGGTTGGGTGAAGTGAACTTGACTCAGGGCCGTCTGCAGGCTGCCGGTCAGGCATTTGCCAAGGTCAGTCAGAACTATCCAAGCCATACCAAGGTGCCGGATTCGTTGTACAAACTCGCCGATGTCGAGCAGCGCCTGGGTAACAACGACAAGGCCAAGGGCATTCTGCAGCAAGTGATTGCGCAGTTCCCCAGCAGCTCTGCGGCGCAATTGGCACAGCGCGACCTGAAGCGACTCTAGTCAATCAGGCGGCCGCCACTGGCCGTTCGATCAAGAAAACCTGCGCCTGGCGCGGGTTTTTTATGTCTCATTCTCCCTGGTGGCCACCCTGCGGACCGTCGGGTGCTCAACGTTAAAAATGTCTCCTGGAATTTTTTCGGTTAGACTCTGCGCCCCCTAATTTGTCCTCTACGAGGCGCAACGGAGGCGGATGGCCTGTGTCGCTGTCACGCCCGTGGCCCATATGCAAGAAACCCTGCGCATCACCGAAGTGTTTTATTCCCTGCAGGGCGAAACCCGCACTGCCGGTTTACCGACTGTGTTCGTTCGCCTGACAGGTTGCCCGCTGCGTTGCCAGTACTGCGATACCGCTTACGCCTTCAGTGGTGGTGAGTTGCAGTCGCTGGACAGCATCCTGGCCCAAGTGGCCAGCTACAAGCCGCGCTATGTCTGTGTCACCGGTGGCGAGCCATTGGCCCAGCCAAATGCGATCAGCCTGCTCAAGCAGCTGTGTGACGCCGGCTATGAGGTGTCCCTGGAAACCAGCGGTGCCCTGGATATTTCCGCCGTCGACACTCGCGTCAGTCGCGTGGTGGACCTGAAAACCCCAGGCTCGGCCGAAGTTGGGCGTAACCGCTACGAGAACATCCAGCACATCACAGCTAACGATCAGGTCAAGTTCGTCATCTGTTCGCGTGAGGACTACGACTGGGCGGTTTCCAAGCTGATCGAGTATCGCCTGGAGCAGCGTGCCGGAGAGGTGTTGATGTCGCCCAGCCATCATGAGCTGGATGCCCGCTCGTTGGCCGAGTGGATCATCGCCGACAATCTGCCGGTACGCCTGCAGATGCAGCTGCATAAAATCCTCTGGAACGACGCGCCGGGACATTGAAATGACGACGAAGAAAGCCCTGATTCTGCTCTCCGGTGGCCTCGACTCCGCCACAGTGCTGGCCATGGCCAAGGCCGACGGCTACGCGTGCTACAGCATGAGTTTCGACTACGGCCAGCGCCATCGCTCCGAGCTGCAGGCAGCCGAGCGGGTCGCCCAGCAGCTGGGTGTGATCGAGCACAAGGTGATTGGCCTGAACCTCAATGGCATTGGTGGTTCAGCCCTCACTGATACCTCCATTGCTGTGCCGGAAACACTGGAGGCAGGCATTCCAGTGACTTACGTGCCGGCGCGCAATACGGTGTTCCTGGCCTTGGCTCTGGGATGGGCTGAAGTGCTCGGTGCTCGCGATATCTTTATCGGCGTGAATGCCGTGGATTACTCCGGCTACCCCGATTGCCGTCCAGAGTTTATTGCCGCGTTTGAAACCATGGCCAACCTGGCCACCAAGGCCGGCGTCGAGGGGCAGGGCTTTCGCATCCAGGCGCCATTGCAGATGATGAGCAAGGGCGAGATCGTTCAGGCGGGTCTGCGCCATGGCGTGGATTACGGTTTGACGGTGTCCTGCTACCAGGCTGACGATGACGGTCGAGCCTGCGGCAAGTGCGACAGCTGCCGCCTGCGCGCGGCCGGTTTTGCCGAGGCGGCGGTCGCTGATCCAACCCGGTACGGCTAAAAAGCCTGCGTGGTGTTGATTTTATGAATTAAATCAGTATCATGCACAGCTGTCGGGTCGTTAGCTCAGTTGGTAGAGCAGTTGGCTTTTAACCAATTGGTCGTAGGTTCGAATCCCACACGACCCACCATATTTCCTTCTCTGGAAGGTGGCGAAAAGCCAGGATGTCCTTGTTAAGGTCTCCTGGCTTTTTTGTGTGCGTGAGTTTTTTCGGCAGCGTCGGTCATCGTCATGCCAGTGAACGGATTGAGCGCGGTCAGTCGTCCGGTCGAGGCTGGTTTGCAAAGCCTTTTACGCTCAACTTAATATGCCGGCCTTTATGGTCGCCCGCGTTGAATGGCGCACGGTCAGATTTTTACAGGGGCAGAGCACATGTCGCAGATTTCCGAACGCTTGTTGGTGCAAGCCCACCTGGATGCCAAGCAGCCCACGCCGTTGACGGTTGAGCAGGAAGCGGTCTTGCGTGGCGAGATCGCCGCCGAGCTGAAGAAACAGAACGCTGTGCTGGTGGCTCACTATTACTGCGATCCGGTGATCCAGGCGCTCGCCGAAGAAACCGGCGGTTGCGTCTCCGACTCCCTGGAAATGGCCCGTTTTGGCAGCCAAAGCTCGGCGCAGACGGTGCTGGTGGCGGGCGTCAAGTTCATGGGTGAGACGGCGAAAATTCTCAACCCGGAAAAACGCATCCTGATGCCGACGCTGGAGGCGACCTGCTCGCTGGACCTTGGCTGCCCGGTGGATGAGTTTGCGGCGTTCTGCGATCAGCCCCCTGAGCGCACCGTAGTCGTGTATGCCAACACCTCGGCGGCGGTCAAAGCCCGTGCCGACTGGGTGGTGACTTCCAGTTGCGCCCTGGAAATCGTCGAAAGCCTAATGGATAACGGCGAGAAAATCATTTGGGCCCCGGATAAGCACTTGGGGCGCTATATCCAGAAGCAAACCGGCGCGGACATGCTGCTGTGGGACGGTGCCTGCATCGTCCACGAAGAGTTCAAGGCCAAGCAGCTGCACGACATGAAGGCGCTGTACCCCGAGGCTGCCATCTTGGTGCACCCGGAGTCGCCGGAAGCGGTTATTGATCTAGCTGATGCAGTGGGCTCCACCAGCCAGCTGATCAAGGCGGCGCAAACCTTGCCGAATTCGACCTTTATCGTTGCTACTGATCGCGGCATTTTCTACAAGATGCAGCAGCTGTGCCCGGACAAGATCTTTATTGAGGCGCCGACCGCTGGCAATGGCGCCGCCTGCCGCAGTTGTGCCCATTGCCCGTGGATGGCGATGAATACCCTTGAGCGCACCCTGCAGTGTCTTCGTGAGGGTTCTAACGAGATTTTCGTTGATGCTGCTCTGGTGCCGCGTGCGGTCAAGCCGCTCAAGCGCATGCTCGACTTCACCCAGGCCGCGCGCTTGCAGCAGGCCGGCAACGCATGACGCTTTTCATGACACAAAAAAACCGGCCTAGGCCGGTTTTTT
>NKIE01000194.1:0-3589 GCA_002256055.1 Pseudomonas sp. PGPPP3
GCACCACCCGCCTGACTCTGGGCATTGACGGCACCGAAACCTATGACGTGATCGGCGAACGCAAGCCGCGTAACGATCTGACTCTGGTTATTCGCCGCAAGAATGGCGAAGTGGTCGAAGTGCCGATGACCTGCCGCCTGGACAGCGACGAGGAAGTCTCGGTGTACGAGGCGGGCGGCGTGCTGCAGCGCTTCGCTCAAGACTTCCTGGAGTCGACTGCCAACTGAGGCCGTAGGATGGGTTGAGCGCAGCGATACCCATACGGTGCATTGAATCTGTAGCCCGGATGCCATCCGGGCTACTTTTATCCCTTAGCCAGGACACCATCATGGCTCAGCAACCCCAGATCAAAATTCCCGCTACCTATATCCGTGGCGGCACTAGCAAGGGCGTGTTCTTCCGTCTGCAGGACCTACCCGAGCGCTGCCAGGTGCCAGGCGCTGCCCGTGATCAGTTGTTTATGCGGGTGATCGGCAGCCCAGATCCCTATGCTGCCCATATCGACGGCATGGGCTGCGCGACATCGAGCACCAGTAAGTGCGTAATCCTGGCCAAAAGCGCCGTGCCCGAGCATGACGTGGACTACCTGTACGGCCAGGTGTCGATTGATTCGGCCTTCGTCGACTGGTCCGGTAACTGCGGCAACCTGTCGACGGCTGCCGGTGCCTTTGCGATCCATGCTGGCCTGGTTGATCCGGCCCGTATTCCGCAGAACGGCACCTGCGTGGTGCGCATCTGGCAGGCCAATATCCAGAAAACCATCATCGCCCATGTGCCCGTGACCGATGGCCAGGTGCAGGAAACCGGCGACTTCGAGCTGGATGGGGTGACCTTTCCTGCTGCCGAGATCGTGTTGGAGTTCCTCGATCCTTCCGATGATGGGGAGGAGGGCGGCTCGATGTTCCCCACTGGCAATCTGGTCGACGACCTTGAGGTGCCCGGCATCGGCACGCTTAAGGCCACCATGATCTCGGCCGGCATTCCCACCGTGTTCGTCAATGCCGAAGACATTGGCTACACCGGCACCGAACTGCGCGAGGCGATCAACACGGATTCCCAGGCGCTGGCAAGATTCGAGCAGATCCGCATTGCCGGAGCCCTGCGCATGGGGCTGATCAAAACGCCGGAAGAGGCGGCCAAACGTCAGCACACGCCAAAGATCGCCTTCGTCGCCAAACCGAAGGACTACGTGGCCTCCAGTGGCAAGGCTATCGCCGCCAGCGAGATTGATTTGCTGGTTCGGGCCTTGTCGATGGGCAAGCTGCACCACGCCATGATGGGCACCTGTGCCGTGGCCATTGGTACGGCCGCCGCGGTGCCCGGCACCTTGGTGAACCTCGCCGCAGGTGGCGGTGCGCGTACAGCGGTGCGCTTTGGGCATCCGTCCGGCACCTTGCGGGTCGGCGCCGAAGCCGTCCAAGTCAATGGCGAGTGGACCGTGACCAAGGCGATCATGAGCCGCAGCGCGCGGGTGCTGATGGAAGGCTGGGTGCGGGTGCCGGGCGACAGCTTCTGAACTGCACGATGATCTGAGTGCAAGCACCAGGCGCAGGTGTGTGACCCACAGGGAAGTGGGACATGCAGCCAATCGCTGGTTGCGCCTGTGTGGCGATGCGAGCGTGGGTGAGCGAGTTGAGTCGCTCCGCCTGAATCGCCAGCATGCAGGCTCCAGCAAGGGCTTGCGCACGCCCCCTCGGCGCGTATTTTCTTGCCGCAAAGCCGTTATCCCTGCACCTGAAATGGTTAAACTGGGCACCTGACTCAACCCATGGAGCGTCACATGAGTAGCACCCACCCGTTGGCCGGTAGCCAGGTTTTGCCCGAAATGCTGGTCAATGTGCCGCTGCTGGTCAGCGCCTATTACACCGGCCTGCCGGACCCGAGCATCAGCACCCAACGCGTGGCGTTCGGCACCTCGGGCCATCGGGGTTGCTCCTTTGACCTGAGCTTCAACGAGTGGCACGTGCTGGCTATCAGCCAGGCGATTTGCGAATACCGCCACGCCCAAGGCATCAACGGTCCGCTGTTTCTCGGTATCGACACCCATGCACTGTCCACGCCGGCCAGTGCCAGCGCTCTGGAAGTGCTGGCGGCCAATGGCGTCGACGTGATGCTGGCAGCCGATGACGAGTACACCCCGACCCCGGCGATTTCCCACGCCATCCTCTGCTACAACCGTGGTCGTACACGCGGCCTGGCCGACGGTATCGTCATTACGCCGTCGCACAACCCGCCGGAAAGCGGTGGCTTCAAGTACAACCCTACCAACGGTGGTCCGGCCGACAGCGACATCACCCGCTGGATCGAAAACCGTGCAAATGAGTTGCTGGCTGCCGGCCTGCAGGGCGTCAAGCGCATTGGTTATGCCCAAGCCCTCAAGGCCAGCACCACCCATCGGCATGACTACCTGAACAGCTACGTGGCTGATCTGGGCAGCGTTATCGACATGCAGGCCATTGCCGATTCCGGCCTGCGCCTGGGCGTCGACCCGCTGGGTGGCGCCGGGGTCAACTATTGGTCGGCGATTGCCGAGTACTACAAGCTGAACCTGGATGTGGTGAACAAGCAGGTCGATCCGACCTTTCGCTTTATGAGCCTGGACTGGGATGGTCGGGTGCGGATGGACCCGTCATCGGCCTACGCCATGCGCGGCCTGATCGCCCTGAAAGACCGCTATCAGGTGGCCTTTGCCTGTGACCCGGATCACGACCGCCATGGCATCGTCACCCCGAGCGTGGGCCTGATGCAGCCGAACAATTACCTGGCGGTAGCCATCGATTATCTGTACCAGAACCGCCCGCAGTGGCGCAGCGACGCGGCTGTTGGCAAGACCGTGGTGAGCAGCGGCCTGATTGATCGCGTCAGTCACAAGCTCGGTCGGCGTTTGTATGAAGTGCCGGTGGGCTTCAAGTATTTCGCCGCCGGCTTGTTTGATGGCTCCCTGGGTTTTGGTGGTGAAGAAAGCGCCGGCGCCTCCTTCCTGCGCCGTGACGGCACGGTGTGGAGCACCGACAAGGATGGTTTGATCCCGGCCCTGCTGGCCGCCGAGATGACCGCCCGCAGCGGTCGTGACCCTGGCGAGCGCTATCAGGCACTGGTGCAGGAGCTGGGCGAGCCGGTGGCTACCCGCATCGACGCGGCCGCTACGCCGGCGCAGAAAAAGCAGTTGAGCAAGCTGGCGCCGGAGCAGGTGCGTTCTACTGAACTGGCGGGCGAGGCTTTTCAGAGCATTCTCAGTCATGCACCGGGCAACAACGAGGCGATTGGTGGCTTGAAGGTGATCACCGCCAATGGTTGGTTCGCCGCGCGCCCCTCGGGCACCGAAGACATTTACAAGATCTACGCGGAAAGCTTCCTGGGCGATGCGCATTTGCAACGTCTGGTGAGTGAGGCGCAAGAACTGGTGAATGCCGCCATCGCGCCAAGCGCTGGCTGATCCTGTGAGCGGGCGGGTCAGGTTGTTCTGACTCGCCTTGCGTCACCACGCTGCCCGCCCATTCGGGCTCAGCTGTACACCCACAAGACCTTGGTATTGCTGCTGCCACGATTGGCATAGCGGCACGACACGCCGCTGGTGATCTGAAAGGCA
>NKIE01000194.1:3599-5834 GCA_002256055.1 Pseudomonas sp. PGPPP3
GGGGCCAAGGCTTAGCTCTTGTTCGTCGATCCACAGGGTCAACTCGCCCTCCAGTACATAACCACCTTGCTCGACGCTGTCGATGATGCTGCGCTCGCCGGTGTCTGAACCAGGCTCCAGCAGGGTTTCCAGCATGATGAATTGCTTTGACAGAGCCGGTGAGATCACCTGGTCGGTAATGCCGCGGGCGTAACTCAGGGTGCGCCGTTCATTGGGCCGGGTAAGCCATTGCTGGTGCGGGCTGACGGCTTGCTCGACGAAGTAGGTGCTGGGTACGTCCAGGGCCAGGCCGATGGCGTGCAGATCTTCGACGCTGGGTTGCGACAGGCCGCGTTCGATCTGCGAGACAAAACCGATGGAGCGGTCAATCTTCTCTGCCAATTGTTGCAGGGTGATCTTCTTGCGTTTGCGCAGATCGCGAATGATCTGCGCCAGCGGTGTGCTATTGGCTGTATGCATGGACGTACGGGCCTGTGGCTGGAGTGATGCATCTGCGGCGGATTATGCCGCAAACCTCGGTGCTTATGAAAATCTCGATAACTTGTTTCATGAAACTATTGTGCTTATATTTCATGAAAATTAGTTGTCTGTATTTCATTTTGCTTGCTGTCGTCGCTGCCTGGGGTTGTTTGGCGGTCGTATGCGCAGGCTTGAGAGGGCGTAAACCATGCACCGTGAACATTCTCCGGACGATCTGTTGGCCGAAGTTCGAGCATTCCGCCATCAGTATCCGGATGTGCGTTATGTCGATTTGATCACCCTGGATATTCCCGGGCATTTTTACGGCAAACGCTACCCGGTGGAGATGCTGGAAAAGGTTGCCGCCGGCAGCCCGCTGAAACTGCCGCAGAACTGCGTGATGTTGGGCACCCAAGGTGGCGTTTATGCAATCGGTGATTACATTTTCAATGATGGTGATCCGGATGCGCCGCGGCGCCTGATCCCCGGTACGCTAAAACCGGTACGTTGGGAGGGGCAGCCGCTGGGGCAGATGCTGATCAGTTCCGAAGGCGCTGCGGCCCCCATCGTATTTGAGCCACGTGAAGTGTTGGCGCGGGTGCTCAAGCGTCTGCAGCAGCGGGGCATTTTTCCGGTGGTGGCGTTTGAGCTGGAGTTCTACCTGTTTGCCAACAAGTTGCAGCAAGGCTTGCCGCAGTTTCCCCGCGATCCGCTGTGTGGCGATGAAGACGATCAACCGAACATGCACATCGAGCGCTTGTCGCGCTTCTCCACGGTGTTGCACGCGATGATTGATGCCGCGCGCGAGCAGGGCGTGGATGCCAATGTGATCACCGCTGAGCTGGGGCCAGGGCAGTTCGAGATCAACTTCAACCACCATCATGATTGCTTGCAGGCGGCCGATTGGTCCGCGCTGTTCTGCCGCAGCACGCGCGGCGTCGCGTTGCAGCATGGCCAGCGGGCGAGCTTTATGAGTAAACCTTATCTACATGCGCCCGGCAGCGGCATGCACCTGCATGTCAGCCTGTACGACGCGGCGGGCAATAACCTGCTGGCGGCTAATCAGCAGGCGCCGCTGCGCCATGCGGTGGCGGGCTGCCTGGAGCTGTTGCCACACTGCATGCCGATCTTCGCCGCCAACCACAATGCTTTCCGCCGCTATGGCGGGGTCAATACCGCCAGCCGCGCCAGCTGGGGTTATGAGGACCGTGATGCCTGTATCCGCATTCCCGAGTCGGATCCGCGCGACCTGCGCATCGAACATCGCCTGGCCGGCGCCGATGCCAATCCCTACCTGGTACTGGCCGCCATTTTGGTGGGTATGGAGTTCGGCCTCGACAATGCCCGTGAGCCGATAGCGCCGCTGAATGACGACCGCCAAAGCGGTATCGACTTCCCGCAGGACATGCTCAGTGCACTGGCCAACATGCAGGCTCATCCAGCGGTTACGGCAGGTTTGGGTGAGGAGTTCGTCAAGGTCTATGGCGAGAACAAGCGTCAGGATCATCTGGCGTTTATGCAGGAGATCAACGCCCGCGAGTACCGCTGGTTTCTGTAGCAGTCAGCGCGCGAGTCCTAGGTCGTGTGGATTTATTCAGCCTTAATCGGAGATGTCGTTTATGTACCGTGCTTCCAGCCAACACGTGGACAGTTACTACGCCAGCAGTTGCGTCGACTTGGTGAAAGCCCGCCCGCGCTTCGAGGGCGAACTGGATGTTGATGTGGCCATCGTAGGGGCCGGCTTTAGTGGCTTGCACACGGCACTGCGCCTGGTGC
>NKIE01000195.1 GCA_002256055.1 Pseudomonas sp. PGPPP3
CATTCCAGTGCCGGTCATGGGCGGCATTCTGTGCCTGCTGTTCGGCTCGATTGCTGCCGTGGGGATGAACACCCTGATCCGCCACAAGGTCGACCTGGCCGAAGCACGCAACCTGGTGATCGTCTCCGTGACCCTGGTATTCGGCATCGGTGGCGTGCTGGTCGGCACCGGCACGGGCCCGGACGACGTCGGCCTAAAGGGCATTGCCCTGTGCGCCATCGTCGCCATCGCCCTCAACCTGCTGTTGCCGGGCAATGACAGCTGGAAGAACAAAGCCCTGGACGACCGCCCAGACATCTAGCCGAGATGCCCTGTGGGTCAATTTGAGAGAATAAAAAAGCCCCGCGAGGGGCTTTTTTGCGCCTGCGCTTAGGCGTTCAACTGCGTCCCGGCTGCGCCGCCCACTGCTGCAAGTGCAGCACGCTCTCGCGATACGGCTGCAAACCTTTGCCCAGCAGCAACAGCGAACTTGATACCGCCAGGGTGCTGACAATCAGCAACGAATAGCGCAGCGCTTGGTCATCGGCAAACAGGTAGTCGGTCACCAGCGCCACCGCCGTCGGACCGATGCCCAGACCAATCAGGGTAATCACAAACAGGTAGATGGCCGACGCCTGGCCACGCATGGCGCTGGGCATGATTTCCTGAATCGCCGCCGGAGCCACGCCAAACGGCATGCTCAGGCAGAACACCGTGGGCGCCATCAGCACCGCCGCCCATAGGGCATTGTCCATCAGCGGAAAACTCACCACGCACGGCAATGCAGCCATGGCCGCATACAGGCCGACACGCATATTGGCGTCGGTGCGTCCGCGCTTGGCCATCCAGTCCGCCAGGCGCCCGCCGAAGACGATGCCCAGGCAACCAAAGACCGCCACGATGCTGCCGTACACCACGCCCACATGGCCAGCATCCCAGCCATAGGTGCGAATAAAGAAAGTCGGAATCCACGCGGCACTGCCGTAGCCAGCAAAGGCCAGGCCGGCAAACCCGAAGTTGTGGTACAGCACGGTACGCCGATTGGCGCGCAGGTAGCGCCCAACCTCAACCAGCGGCACCGCCACCCCGGCCCCCACACCGCGCCGTGCCGGCTCACGTATTGCCAGAAGTAACAGGCTAAACAACACGCCAGCGGCGCCGAGGATCAGGAAGATCAACTGCCACGGGCGCACCTCGCCCAGCACCGGCAACAACACATCGCCCTGAGCCGAAGCGAACTTGATCACCAGACCACCCAGCAGGAAGGCCAACCCGGAGCCCAGGTACACGCCCATGGAATAGACACTGATAGCCGTAGCCCGCCGCTCGGCCGGGAAGCTGTCAGCAATCAGCGAATAGGCCGCCGGCGACAAGGCCGCCTCGCCGACGCCGACACCAATGCGACAGAGCAGAAATTGCCAATACAGCCGCGCCATGCCACAGGCTGCGGTCATCGCACTCCAAAAAAGCACACCGATGGCAATCAAGCCGCGCCGGCTTTTGGTATCGGCCAGACGCCCCAGCGGAATGCCGCACACGGTATAGAACAGCGCGAAGGACAAGCCCATCAGCAGGCTCATCTGCGTGTCGCTGATCACCAGGTCGCGACGGATTGGCCCAACCAGCAGATTGAGAATCTGCCGGTCAACAAACGACAGCACATAGGCCAGCATGAGGATGGCCACAGTGCTCCAGGCACGCAGGCTGGAGGGGTAAGCAGAATTATTATTGTTGTTCGCCACGCACGTTCTCCTGAGCCGCGTTGCACGCGACCCGACGGTTGAAAGTGCGCCCAGCTTAGCCGTAGCGAACGCGACGCTTATACCGTTCGCCGGCCTTATCCAGCCGGCGAATACAGCACGCGCCCTTGCGCGAATGACTCACAGGTCACAAGGCTTGCGGCGCGCGCTCGCAGAGGCTGTTAAGCGCCGGGCCCCAAGCCGGGTGATCGTTCAGGCAGGGCACCAGCAGCAGTTCCTCACCGCCGGCAGCGAGGAACTCTTCACGGCCACGGATACCGATTTCCTCCAGGGTCTCGATGCAATCGGCAACAAACGCCGGGCACATCACCAGCAGTTTTTTCACCCCCTGGGCGGCCAGCTCATGCAAACGTGCCTCGGTGTAGGGCTCGATCCACTTGGCCCGGCCCAGGCGCGATTGGAAGGACACCGACCATTGCTCAGGCTTGAGCCCCAGTTGCGCGGCGAATAGCTCGGCGCTGCGCAGGCACTGGGCGCGGTAACACACGGCGAGCAGCTCAGGCGTTGCATTACGGCAGCAGTCTGGCCCTTTCAAGCACTGCCCACCCGTGGGGTCGAGCTTGTGCAGGTGACGCTCAGGCAAACCGTGAAAGCTCAGCAACAGGTGATCGAAGCCTGCCTGCAGATGGGGCTTGGCGCTCTCGGCCAGGGCGGCAATGTATTCCGGCTGCTGGTAGAACGGCTGGAGGATGGCAAATTGCATCGCCAGTTTATGCGCGCGCACCACCCGCTTGGCCTCTTCGATCACCGTGGTCACGGTGCTGTCGGCAAACTGCGGATACAGCGGCGCCAGCGTAACCTGGCGGATGCCCTGACTGGCCAGACGCAGCAGCACGCTCTCGATCGACGGCTCGCCGTAACGCATCGCCAGCTCTACCGGACCATGGCGCCACTGCCCCTGCATCTGGGTTTGCAGACGGCGGCTAAGGGCCACCAGCGGCGAGCCTTCATCCCACCAGATTGAGGCATAGGCATGGGCCGAAGCCGCAGGACGCTTCCACAGAATCAGCGACACCAGCAGCCGGCGCACCGGCCATGGCAGGTCGATGACATAGGGGTCCATCAGAAACTGATTGAGGTAGCGACGCACATCCGCCACCTCAGTCGAGGCCGGCGAACCGAGGTTGACCAGCAACAGCGCGTGATCGGTCATGCAGCATCCTTATGGCCAAGAAGATCGTTCAAGGCCTCATCCAAGTCGGTAAAACGGAAGGTGAAACCGGCCGCGGTCAGCCGTTCCGGCAATGCTCGCTGGCCACCCAGCAACAGGCCGCTTAATTCGCCCAGGCCCAGGCGCAACACCCAGGCCGGCATCGGCAGCAGCGCCGGACGATGCCAGGCGCGGCCCAAGGCCCGCGAAAAATCCAGATTGCGGGCCGGTGACGGCGCGCAAGCATTATAGGGACCGCGGGCAGCGTCGTGCTGCAAGAGAAAATCGATCAGGGCAATTTGATCCTGCAGATGGATCCACGGCATCCATTGCCGGCCATTACCAATCGGCCCGCCCAAACCCAGCTTGAACGGCAGGCGCAAACGGCCGAGAAAACCGCCCTCGGCCGCCAGGACCAAACCGGTGCGCAGCAACACCACGCGCATGCCCAAGGCTTCACCCGCCAACGCCGCAGCCTCCCAGGCCGCACACAACTGGCTGGCGAAGTCATCAGCAACCGGCGCCATTGTCTCGTTCAAGGTTTGCTCGCCGCCATCGCCATACCAGCCCACCGCCGAGCCGGAGAGCAACACCCGCGGCCGGTCGGCACGGCTTCCGAGCCAAGCCAGCAACTGCTCCGTCAGGGCCACCCGACTGGCCAGCAGCACGGCCTTGCGCTTGTTCGTCCAGCCGGCCAGATTAACCACGGCATCCAGGTGTTCGTCACCCAGCTCGTCAAGTCGGGCAATGGCCCGCACCCCGGTGCCGCACAGACGCGCGACCTGCTCGGGCTGACGACTCCACACCACGAGCTGATGACCCTGGGCATGCCAGTGACGGCACAGCGCGCGACCTATCAAACCCGTACCACCAGTCAGCAATATCTGCATGGCATCTTCCTCCAATTAGCTAAAGCACTGACTAGTCTGATGAGTAGACAGGTAAGCGCGGCGCACATACTTATACAAAAATAGCAGATTGTATAATTACCGTCCAAGACTTAACCTGCTGCCACAGCTATGAGGTAAACCATGAGCACACCTATCGCCATCATCGGCACCGGCATCGCGGGATTGTCGGCGGCACACACCCTGCAGGCCGCAGGCCATGCCGTGCAGCTATTCGACAAGAGCCGTGGCAGCGGCGGACGGATGGCCAGCAAGCGCAGCGATGCCGGCGCGCTGGACCTGGGCGCACAATATTTCACTGCCCGTGACCGGCACTTCGTCGAAGCAGTACAACAGTGGAAGGCCCACGGCTGGGTCGGCCAATGGAGCCCCAAGCTGTATCACAGCCGCCAGGGCCAACTGAGCGTGTCGCCGGATGAGCAGGAGCGCTGGGTCGGGGTTCCGCGCATGAGTTCTATCTGCCGAGCCATGCTCGCTGGCCTGCCGGTACAGTTCTCCTGCCGCATCACCGAGGTGTTCCGCGGCGAACAGCACTGGAGCCTGCTGGATGCCGAGGGCAACAGCCACGGCCCGTTCAGCCATGTCATCGTCGCCACTCCAGCGCCACAGGCGAGTGCCCTGCTCAGCGCTGCACCCAAGCTGGCCAGTGCGGCCGCCAGCGTGGTGATGGAGCCAACCTGGGCCGTCGCCCTGGCGTTTGATACGCCACTGCAAACAGAAGTCGAAGGCTGCTTTGTGCATGACAGCCCGCTCGACTGGGTCGCGCGCAACCGCAGCAAACCCGGTCGCGATACGGCCGTCGACACCTGGGTTCTGCACGCCACCAGCCACTGGAGCAAACATCACCTGGACCTGCCCAAAGAGGCGGTGATCGAACAATTGCAGGGCGCATTTGCCGAACTGATTGGCTGCACCGTGCCCGCAGCCAGCTTCACCCTCGCCCACCGCTGGCTGTACGCCCGCCCGGCTGCCGCGCACCAATGGAGTGTGCTGGCCGATGCCGATCTGGGTCTGTATGCCTGCGGTGACTGGTGCCTGTCCGGCCGCGTGGAAGGCGCCTGGCTCAGCGGCCAGGAAGCGGCCCGCCGCATCCTTGAGCAGCTCTGATGAGGCGCCTGAACCCCAACAAGCTGCTGTTGTCGAAATGGACGGCAGCCCGCCCGCAGAACCGCGAAAAGCACTTTTTAGTTAACGAGCTGCTATGCGATGAAGCCGGCACCGTGCTGCAGGTGGAACTGCAGGCAGTGCTGACGCGGCGCAGCGAACAGATCGACTGGCGCCAGCTGCAAGATGACGAGGTGTGGTTAAGCGGCTGGCAGTAACACCTGCCGCTTAACTGCTAACGGCGCTTGCCGCCCAACAATGACCCCAGCAAGCCACGCACCAGCTCGCGGCCAACCTGAGTAGCGACTTGCCGCACCGCCGTTTTCAACGCTTGACTGGCGAGACTGCCGAGCATGCCGCCGGCCATCTCGGTCAGGCTGTCGCCCGCTTCGGCCGGTTTGGTCGGCGCCGCCGCTGGGGTTTGCGCCGCCCGCGCCAGCAACAACTCATAGGCCGACTCACGATCAATGGCCCGATCATAGCGACCGGCTTGCGGCGACTGACGGACCAATTGCGCACGCTCAGCTTCACTCAACGGACCAATACGCGACTGCGGCGGGGCAATGGCCACACGCTGAACCATGGCAGGCATACCTTTGTCTTCCAGAGTGCCGACCAGTGCTTCGCCGATGCCCAACTCAGTCAGCACCGCCAGGGTGTCGAAGGCCGGATTGGGGCGAAAGCCATCAGCCACCGCGCGCAAGGATTTCTGCTCTTTGGCAGTAAAGGCGCGCAAGCCATGCTGGATGCGCAAGCCCAGCTGAGCCAGCACTTCATCGGGCAAGTCGGCCGGCGACTGGGTAACGAAAAACACCCCCACGCCCTTGGAGCGAATCAACCGCACCACCTGCTGCAAACGCTCCTGCAAGACCTTGGGCGTGTCGGCAAAAAGCAGGTGGGCCTCATCAAAAAACAGCGCCAGCAG
>NKIE01000196.1 GCA_002256055.1 Pseudomonas sp. PGPPP3
CACGGTGCCGGTGTTCTCGTTGTAGGCCGGATGGATCAGCAGATCGGCACCCAGCAGGAAGCGCGGAATATCGCTGCGCCCTTTAAGGATTTGTACTTGCTCGGACAGCCCCAGCGCCTTGACCTGCAACAGGAACGGCGTCGGGTCATCCTGGCCGATGGCGATCAGTCGGGTGCGTCGCTTAAGCTCCCGCGGCAAGCTGGCCAGAGCCTTGAGACTGCGATCCAAGCCCTTGGTCTTGAAGCCCGAGCCGATCTGCACCAGCAACAGCTCGTCGTCCGCCAGCTTGAACTCGCGACGGAACTCGGCACGAATCTCGGCGGCATTGGCCGGCGCGCGACGGTCCTGGGTAATCCCCGGCGGCAGCAGGTGGAAGCGCTCAGCAGGAGTGCCGTAATGTTTGACGAACAGCGGCTGCTGCACCTCGGAAATCATCAGAATTTCCGTCTTCGACTCGGGAGCAAACACCGCCCGTTCGTAGTCGGCGAAGTGTTTGTAGCGGCCCCAGCGGCGGTAGAGACTGTTGCGCAAAGTCTGCGCCTTGTCCTCGAAGCAGCCGTCGGCGGCGTAGTACACATCGAGGTTCGGCATCTTGTTGAAGCCGATCACCCGGTCAACCGGGCGCTTGGCCAGGTCGGCCTTGATCCAGGCCGTGAGCTTCTCGTTGCGATGATGATTGAACAGCGCCTTGACCGGCACCACCACCACCTCGAAACCGGCTGGCACCTCGCCCTCCCAGATCGGTGTGTATACGCGAATGGCGTGACCACGCTGCTGGCACTCCAGGGCGATGCGCATAAAGTCGCGCTGCAGGCCGCCGAACGGGAAGTATTTGTAGAGCACAAAGGCCAGTTGCATCAGTGGCTCTCCAGACTGGCCAAGAGACGGTCCAGCTCGGGCGCCACGCGGGCGGCATCCAGACCGTCGAAACAGGGTTGATGGCGATCACCGCCGCCGGCCAGCGGGCCCGTGGCGCACAGGTGAACCTGGCCTCGCCCGTAGGCGCCGACCTTAAGCGGCAAGGTGGGGCCGTAAAGGGAAATACTCGGCACATCCAACGCCGCGGCCAGATGACCGAGACCGGTATCCACCGCCACACAGGCGCGAGCGCCGGCGATCACCGCCGCCACGCCACGCAAATTCAATTTAGGCAGCACGCTGGCGTGCTGCAAACCCGCGACGATGCGTTCGGCTCGGGCCTTTTCAAGCTCGCTGCCCCACGGCAGACGCACGGCCAGACCACGGCTATCGAGGTGCTCGGCCAGGGCACGCCAGTCGGCCTCCGGCCAGTGCTTGCTGGCCCAAGTGGTGCCATGCAGGAACAGCACATAAGGCTCGGCCGCCGCCTCACCGGCCATGGCGCTACGGTCCAGGCCATAGTCACCAACCGACTGCGGCAACGGATAACCCAGTGCCTGGGCGAACAACTGGCGCACCCGCTCGACCGCATGCTGGCCCCAGGCGACCGCACAAGGGCGGTCATAACAGCGACTGGCCAGTGGCTCGCGCGCCGAGGCGCGATCCAGACCGGCCACGGGCGCATTAACGTAGCGCGTCAGCAGCGCGCTTTTCAGCAGGCCCTGGGCATCGATCACCAGATCGTAACGGCCTTCACGTAGACGCTGTTTGAACGTCGCCCACTCACCGCTCTTCCAGGTTTGCAGCAGGTTCTTGCGCCAACGGCGCAGCGCCACGGGGATCACCTGAGCCACGGCCGGATGCCAGGTCGGAATCTCGGCAAAGCCCTCTTCCACCACCCAATCGAACTGAATGCCGGGGATCGCCCGCGCAGCATCGGTCAGGGCCGGCAGGGTATGGATCACATCGCCGAGGGAAGAGGTCTTGATCAGCAGTACCCGCAAACTATTCGACCTCGACCGGATCGGCGACCAGGCGATCCAGCGCCTCGATCACCGGACGCGGCTTCAGCTCGCGCAGGCAGTTGTAGTGGCCGAAGCGGCAGGTGCGCTCGAAGCAGGGGCTGCAGTCGAGGCCGAGACGAACGATCTCCACCTGATCAGCCAACGGCGGGGTGAACTGCGGCGAGGTCGAACCGTACACCGCGACCAGCGGTCGATTGAGCGCCGCCGCTACGTGCATCAGGCCGGAGTCGTTGGACACCACGGCGCCAGCGCACGACAGCAAGTCGATGGCCTCGGCCAACGAGGTAGCGCCGGACAGGTTCGTGCACTCCTCGCGCAGGCCTGGGATCAAGCGCATGCGCAAGTCTTCGCCACCGGGATGGTCATTCTTCGAGCCGAACAACCAGACCTGCCAGCCGGCACGGATTTTCAGCTCGGCGACCTTGGCGTAATGCTCGGCCGGCCAGCGCTTGGCCTCGCCAAACTCGGCGCCCGGACACAGCGCCAGCACCGGCCGATCCATATCCAGGCCGAACTTGGCCAGGGTCGCGTCGCGGCTGGCCGGATCGATCTGCAGACTCGGCCGCGGATAGGGCTTAGGCAGCTCGGCACCTGGCTCGAAGGCCAGGGCCATAAAGCGCTCGATCATCAGCGGGTAGCGGTCTTTGTCCAGGGTACGGATGTCGTTGAGCAGGCCGTAACGCAGCTCGCCCTTCCAGCCGGTGCGCTTGGGGATGTCAGCAAAAAACGGTACCAGGGCCGATTTCAGCGAATTGGGCAGCAGAATGGCCTGATCGTACTGGCCCGCCAGGCCCTTGCCGATACGCCGGCGAGTGGCGATTTCCAGCACGCCATGGCCGAGAGGAAAGCTCAGGGTCTGGCGCACTTCAGGCATGCGTTCAAGAATCGGGCGGCTCCACTCGGGGGCCAGCACGTCGATGGCACACCCCGGATGGCGCTGCTGCAGACACTGAAACAGCGTCTGCGCCATCACCATGTCGCCTACCCAGCTCGGACCAATGATCAGAATATTCATGCGCGTTCCAGAAATGCGCAGGGAGGCGCGGAGCCTCCCTGTCTCGACCTAATGATCCTTACTTAACCAGCGTGCGCCACTCAGGGTGCGCGCTGGTCTGCCCGGTAACCAGGTCGAAGTAGGCCTTCTGCAGGATCTCGGTAACCGGACCACGGCTGCCGATACCGATCTGCCGGCCATCGACTTCGCGAATCGGCGTGACTTCAGCGGCGGTGCCGGTGAAGAAGGCCTCGTCGGCGATATACACCTCATCGCGAGTGATGCGCTTCTCGACCACCTGAATGCCCAGCTCGGCGGCCAGGGTCAAAATGGTGCTACGGGTGATGCCGTTCAGGCACGAGGTCACTTCCGGGGTGTACACCACACCATTCTTGACCAGGAAGATGTTCTCGCCCGAGCCTTCGGCTACATAGCCTTCGGTGTCCAGCAACATGGCTTCGTCAGCACCGCCAGAAACGGCTTCCTGCAGGGCCAACATCGAGTTGATGTAGTTGCCGTTGGCCTTGGCGCGGGTCATCGAAATATTCACGTGATGGCGGGTAAAGGAGCTGGTGCGCACCTTAATCCCGGTCTTCAACGCCTCTTCGCCCATGTAGATGGCTTCAGATCCGTAGAACACCATCGGGCGAATGTAGGCCGATTCCAGGTTGTTCTCACGCACGGCGGCACGGGTCGCCTCGTTGAGCTCTTCCTTGGTGAACGGCATCTTCATGTTCATGATGTGCGCCGAATCGAACAGTCGATCGGTGTGCGCCTGCAGGCGAAAAATGGCCGTGCCTTCGGGGGTGTTGTAGGCGCGCACGCCTTCGAACACGCCCATGCCGTAATGCAGAGTGTGGGTCAGCACATGGGTGGTGGCATCGCGCCACGGTACCAGTTCGCCGTCATACCAAATCACGCCATCACGGTCGGCCATCGACATAGTTGCCTGCTCCTCAGTGTTTGTTTGGGGTCTGCCTGGGCTATCAGTTCAAGCCCAACGCGTGCCAGATGCGCAGCACGCCGCGCCGTTCTGGGTGAAACTGGTCGCCACTAACCACGCCTGGCTGTTTCTGCAAGGCCTGTCGGTGGGCGGCCGCGCGGTAGGCCTTGTAAGCCTCCTGCAACAGCCGGACATCGTCGCCGGACATCAGCGCTGCTTCCTCCAGACCATCCAGAATGCGGATATTGTCGGTGTAACGCAGCAACTGCGGGTGCTCGCGCGACCACGCCAGGGCCGCGTATTGCACCATAAATTCGATATCAACGATACCGCCGGCATCCTGCTTGAGGTCGAACGGTGCCGCGGCCTCGAAGGCATTGGCGGCGGTGCCGGCGGCGGTTTCCTTGCTGCCGAGGTTGTCGCGCATCTTCGCGCGCATCTCGCTGACCTCGGCGCGCAGGGTGGACAGATCACGCTCACGGCCCAGCACCTGGGCACGAATGGCCTCGAAACCGGCCCCCACCCGCGCACAGCCGACCAGCACCCGCGCGCGCACCAGGGCCTGATGCTCCCAGGTCCAGGCTTCGCCTTCCTGATAGCGGCCGAAGGCGCCCAGGGAGCTGACCAGCAGCCCCGAGGCACCGGACGGACGCAGGCGCATATCGACCTCATAGAGCTGGCCGGAGTTGGTCTGCGCGGTCAGCAGGTGAATGATGCGCTGGCCCAGGCGGGTGAAGAATTGCGCACCGTCGATGGGCTTGGCGCCGTCGGTTTCCGCCTGCGGGTCGCCGTCGTGGATAAACACCAGATCGAGGTCCGAGCCATGGCCCAGCTCGATGCCACCGACCTTGCCGTAGCCGACGATGATGAAATCCGGATCACACTGGCTGCCGTCGGCGCGCTTGGGAGCGCCGTACTTGCTCACCGTCTGGCGCCAGGCCAGGGCCAGCACCTGCTCGAGAATGGCCTCGGCCAGCCAGGTCAGGTAATCGCTGACCTTCATCAGCGGCAAGGTGCCGGCAATTTCCGAGGCGGCCACGCGCAAGCGGTGGGCCAGCTTGAAGTGACGCAGGGCCTCCATCTGCTGTTCCAGATCGTCCTCGGGGATACGCGTCAGGCGTTCGCGCAACTCGGCGGCCAGCTCTGGCGCCAGCGGCGGCTTGAACAGCCGGCCTTCATTCAGCAACTCATCGAGCAATAACGGGAAGCGGGTGATCTGCTCGGCAATCCACGGACTGGCGGCGCACAGGCGCAGCAGCCGCTGCAGGGCCAAGGGGTTTTCCGTCAGCAGCACCAGATACGCCGAGCGGCGCACCACCGCCTCTACCAGAGGCAACACCCGCTCCAGCACCAGGTCCGGATTGTCGTTCTCTGCCGCCTGCGCCAACAGGCGTGGAATAAAGGCGTCCAGGCGCTCGCGACCGAGACGCTGCATAGCCCGCACCTGGCCGCCATTGCGCAGGCCATTGATGCGCTGCAAGGTAGCCTGGACATCGACAAAGCCCGCTTCCTGTAGCTGCCGGCAGGCGGCCTCCTCATCCAGCGAACCTTCCCACAGCGGCAGCCACTCGGCGCCGACGCAACCGACCACCTCTTCGCCCTCAACTTCATCAGGGTCGGCAATCACCTGACGGAAGTGCCAATCGATGCGCCCACGCCAGACCATCAGTTGCTGGTGGAAGCTCGGCCAGTCGGCAAAGCCCATGATAAAGGCCACCCGCTCGCGCTCCGCCTCGCCGTCCGGAAGCATCTGCGTCTGCCGGTCATCCAGGGCCTGCAGGGCGTGTTCGGTGTAACGCAGAAACTCGTAGCCCTCACGCATCTCGGTGATCACCGCCGGAGGCAGATAGCCCTGCCCCTCCAGCACACTCAACACTTTGAGCAACGGTCGATGCTGCAAGCTGAGGTCGCGGCCACCGTGGATCAGCTGAAAAGCCTGGGCGATAAACTCGACCTCACGAATGCCACCGGAACCCAGCTTGATGTTCTCGGCCATGCCCT
>NKIE01000197.1 GCA_002256055.1 Pseudomonas sp. PGPPP3
GTTGTCGGCGCAGAACATCGCTTTCAACGAAGTGGCGCGCCAGGCCATCCTCTCCGACCCGGACTTCCACGGCGGGCACTTTCAGGAGCAGGGCGTGATCCCCAAGCGCGGGCTGATATTGGCGCGCATGGTCGGCCACATCACCTACCTGTCGGATGACGCCATGGGCGAGAAATTCGGCCGTGACCTGAAGAGCGACAAGCTCAACTACGACTTCCACAGCGTCGAGTTCCAGGTCGAGAGCTACCTGCGCTATCAGGGCGAGGAGTTCTCCGGGCGTTTCGACGCCAACACCTACCTGCTGATGACCAAGGCCCTCGACTACTTCGACCCGGCAGCCAGCCACGCTGGCGATCTGGCCAAGACACTGGCACCGGCCCAGGCGGATTTCTGCGTGATGTCCTTCACCACCGACTGGCGCTTCTCGCCGGCGCGCTCGCGGGAGATCGTCGATGCCCTGGTGGCCGCGCGCAAGAACGTCTGCTACCTAGAAATCGACGCGCCGCAGGGCCACGACGCCTTCCTCATTCCCATTCCGCGGTACTTGCAGGCGTTCAGCGCCTACATGCACCGCATCAGCGTGTAAGGCCGTCATGAGAGCCGATCTGGACATCATTCAAGACTGGATTCCCGCCGGCAGCCGGGTTCTCGACCTCGGCTGCGGCGACGGCGAACTGCTGGCCTGGCTGCGCGAGCACAAACAAGTCAGCGGCTATGGCCTGGAAATCGACGCCGACAACATCGCCCAGTGCCTGCTCAAGGGCATCAACGTCATCGAGCAGGACCTGGACAAAGGCCTCGGCAACTTTGCCAGCAACAGCTTCGACGTGGTGGTCATGACCCAGGCCCTGCAGGCCGTGCAGTACCCGGACAAGCTGCTGGAGGAAATGCTCCGCGTCGGCCGCCAGTGCATCATCACCTTCCCCAACTTCGGCCACTGGCGCTGCCGCTGGGACTTGGCGCGCAAAGGCCAGATGCCGGTCTCCGAGTTCCTCCCGTACACCTGGTACAACACGCCAAACATCCACTTCTGCACCTTCCTCGACTTCGAAGAGTTGTGCCACCAGATGCGTGTGCGCGTCCTCGACCGCCTGGCGGTAGACCGCCTGCACCGGCACACACTGGCCAGTCGCTTGTGGCCTAATCTGCTGGGTGAGATCGGCATCTATCGCGTCAGCGGCCCCAGCCTGACTGACAGCCAGATAGCCGTCTGACCCACACCCCACTGCAAGGAGAATCGTCATGACCCGCATCGCGTTATTACTGATGAGCCTGTGCTTGAGCCTGCCGGCCCTGGCCGAACAGAAGCAAAGCTATGGCGACCTGGACGTGCATTACAGCGCCTTCAACTCCGGCTTCCTGCAGCCCGAAGTCGCCGCGGCCACCGGCCTGGTGCGCAGCAAGACCCAGGGCGTGGTCAATGTCGCCGTGCTCAAGGCCGGCACCGCCAGCAGCGCCAAAGTCAGCGGCACAGTGAAGAACCTGCTGGGGCAAAGCACTGCCCTGAGCTTCAAAGAGGTCAAGGAAGGCAAGGCCATCTACTACCTGGCCCAGTTCCCCTTCGAGCAACGGGAAACCCTGCGCTTTACCCTAAACTTGACCGCCGCCGATGGCGTGCCCCACAGTTTCGATTTCAACCAGGAATTTTTCCCCGACGAATGAAGCCGATCACTGAACTGGTGCTGGCCAGCCACAACGCCGGCAAGCTGAAAGAACTACAAGCCATGCTCGGCGCACACATCAAAGTGCGCGCCGTCAGCGAGTTCAGCAGCGTCGCGCCGGAGGAAACCGGCCTGTCATTTATCGAGAACGCTATCCTCAAGGCCCGCCATGCGGCGCAGGTGTCCGGCCTGCCGGCGCTGGCCGACGACTCGGGGCTGGCGGTAGACGCCCTCGGCGGTGCGCCGGGCATCTACTCGGCTCGCTATGCCGACGGCCAGGGCGATGCCGCCAACAACGCCAAGCTGCTGGACGTCCTTAAAGCGGTACCGGACACAGAGCGCGGCGCCCAGTTCGTCTGCGCCCTGGCACTGGTGCGGCATGCCGCCGACCCGCTGCCGATCCTTTGCGAAGGCCTCTGGCACGGCCGCATCCTGCATGAAGCCCGCGGCGCACAGGGTTTTGGCTACGACCCGCTGTTCTGGGTCGCCGAACGCAACTGCTCCAGCGCCGAACTGCCGGCGGCCGAGAAGAACCAGCTCAGCCACCGTGCCCGCGCCATGGCCCTGCTCAAACAACGCCTGGGGCTGGCATGAGTGTGCCCGACGGCGGGAGTTTGCAGCTCCCGCCGCTTGCCTTGTACATCCATATTCCCTGGTGCGTGCGCAAATGCCCGTACTGCGATTTCAACTCCCACGCCGCCGGCCCGACGCTGCCGGAACAGGAGTATGTCGACGCCCTGCTGGCGGATCTCGATGCTGATCTCGGCCATGTGCACGGCCGCCAACTGAGTTCGATCTTCTTCGGCGGCGGCACTCCAAGCCTGTTCAGCGCCGCCGCCCTCGGCCGTCTGCTGGCTGGCGTGGAGCAACGCATCGGGTTTGCTGCCGACATCGAAATCACCCTGGAAGCCAACCCCGGCACCTTTGAGCAGGCCAAATTCCAGGCCTACCGCCAACTCGGCATCAATCGCCTGTCGATTGGCGTGCAGAGTTTTCAGGCCGATAAGCTCAAAGCCCTGGGCCGTATCCACGATGGTGACGAAGCGATTCGCGCCGCCGACATGGCCCGCGCCGCCGGCTTCGACAACTTCAACCTCGACCTCATGCACGGCCTGCCGGACCAGTCGATCGAGGACGCCTTGAGCGACCTGCGCATCGCCATCGCCCAGCAGCCGACCCACTTGTCGTGGTACCAGCTGACCATGGAACCGAACACGGTGTTCTGGAGCCAGCCGCCGACCCTGCCGGAAGACGACACCCTTTGGGACATTCAGGAGGCCGGCCAGCAATTGCTGGCCGAGCATGGCTACCTGCAGTACGAAGTCTCGGCCTATGCCCGCGCTGACCACCAGGCCCGGCATAACCTCAACTACTGGAGCTTCGGCGACTTTATCGGCATCGGCGCTGGCGCCCACGGCAAGCTCAGCAGCCCGAGCGGGCAGATCGTGCGCACTTGGAAGACCCGCCTACCCAAGGATTACCTGGCCTCGGACAAAGCCTTTCTCGCCGGCGAGCGTGCGCTCACTAGCGAAGAGCTGCCCTTCGAATTCCTGATGAATGTGCTGCGCCTCAACGACGGCTGCAGCAGCGCCCTGTTTACTCAACGTACCGGCTTGCCGCTCAGCGTCCTGAGCGCGGCCCGTGCCGAAGCCGAAGCCCGCGGCCTGCTTCTGAGTGACCCGCAACGGCTGACCGCCAGTCGCGAAGGGCAACTGTTTCTCAACGACCTGCTGCAGTACTTCCTCACCTAGCGCACTCGCACTGCGCTGTTTTGCTAAGGATTTGCCATGGACCTGCTTCTCGACCTGATCGCCACCCTGTCGCGCTGGAGCCGCAGCCACTTGGGCGATATCTCCCTGGCCTTGATGGCCACCCTGTTCGTGTTATTCGGCCCCGGCCTGAACGCCTGGGTGCAACGCTCCATCGGCGGCCTGAATTTCGTTCTGCGCACCCTGATCTTCGTGCTGGTCTGCGCCGTCGGTTATGGACTGGCGATCGTCTTACTGACCCCTTGGCTGGCCAACGCTCTGGGTTATTTCAACAACTACACCCTGGCGCCGGTATTGCTACTAGTCTTCTTTCTTATTGGCGTGCTGGCCGACCGCAGCTGATTCCGGGGGTGCGCGGCTGGCCGTCGGCCACCGGAGGAGCCCTGCATGAAAGCCATCAAGCACCTGTACCTGTATTTCCAAGACGGCCAACGCCTGGCACTGCGTTTCCCCCAGCAACGCGGGGAACCGGCGCAAATTGCGCGCTTGCTGCGCATGCAACTGGAGTCGCCGTTTATCAGCATCGAGGTCGATGGCGACCTGCTGCTGATCCCTCGTGAGAGCATCAAGTACCTGCAAGTCTGCCCCGCGCCACCCAGCATGCCGGAAGCCACCATCATCGGCGCCGAACTCATCGACTAAACACCGGACAGAAAAAAACCGCCCGAAGGCGGTTTTTTTGCTGCACAGCTTGCGGCCTTAGTTACCTTCGCGACGCAGGGCCTGCGGGGTAAAGTCGATCGGCGCCAGCTTGGCTTTGAAGTCGTACATCGGCTCGTTGTTGTCCAGGCCATCGGCAAAGTAGCGATTACCCGGGAAGTCGTAGATGGTTTCCAGGGTGCTGCCGAACATTGGCGCATCGTAGTAATTGATCGGATGGCTTTCCTGCAGACCGACCAAAGCACCCTTCTTGTCATAGACGTCTACAGCAAGGATCTGCCAGCTGTCCTCGTCCAGATAGAAGCGACGCTTGGCATACGGATGGCTGAAACCTTTGCGCAAGTTGGCCTCGACCACCCACACGCGGTGCAGCTCGTAACGCAGCAACTGCGGGTTAACGGTCTTGCTCTTGAGGATGTCCTCGTAAGGAATGCCTTGCTGGTGCACGGCATAACTGTTGTAAGGCACTAGCATTTCGCGCTTGCCGCTCAGGGTCCACTCGTAACGGTCTGGTGCGCCGTTGTAGGAGTCGACCACGTCGGCGGTGGCCATGCCGTTGGTGTCCGGCTGCAGCGAATCGTAGGCGAGCATCGGCAGGCGGCGCACGCGGCGCTCACCGCGGCTGAAACGCCAGGCCTTACGGATCGCCAACACCTGGTCGAGGGTTTCCTGCACCACCAACGCGGAGCCGGCCAGCTTCGACGGTGCCACTACGTTGTACTTGTAGTAGAACAGGGTGTTGTTCAGCCCTTGCGGGGTCATGCCGTCGCGGCCGTAGAGGAAGTAGATATCCCGTTCCAGCTTGAGCAGGGTATAGCTGCCATTGCTGAGCACCGCCGCCTGATTGGTGACGAAGTGAATCTGCTCACCGCGGTAACGCATGATGTGGTTCCAGATGGCTTCCTGACCATCCTTGGGCAGCGGGAACGGCACGCCGGCCGCCACACCCTCAACCCCGTTACCGCCGGAAATCAGCTCGGCATTCAGGGCGTTCATCCGCGTAGCGTCGTAGATCCGCTGCGGCGCCGAGGCACTGCGGCGGGTCGGGTAGACCTGGAGAAAATACTCGGGCTGCTTTTGCAGCAAGGTCTTCAGACCTTCCGGCAGCATGGCCTGGTATTGGCCCATGTTCTTGCTGTTGATCACATACTGCACGGCATCGCTCTTGAACGGATCAAGGTGATGCATGCCCGGCTGGTAACCCGCCGGCGCACTGGTGATGCCGCCATCCCAGGCTGGAATGGTCCCAGCGGCATTGCCGGCGCGCTCGGCACCCAGAGGGGTCAGATCGGAGCCCAGGCGCGCGGCCTGGGTCATGTCCACTTTGGCCTGGGCCTGAAAGGCACAGCCAGCCAGTAGCAGGATTGCAAATTGTCTTAACACCGCCATCTCCTTGCAGCGCGCAGAAACTGCAGCGCCCTGTGAATACCGGCAACCATGACGGTTGGGTATTAATCGTTGGCAGGACTCCATGCCTGTGCCGGGTGGCCCGGTCTATTTAATCATCCTTGCAGCCGTCATCCGACTGGGTGAATCAGGTCAATCTACGCGTGCAAATTTTAGATCCCAGACACCATGACCGAGGCGCTCGCCGCGCCGTTCAAACTTGGTGACGGGCCGTTCGCTGGGGCGCTCGACACAGCGGCCATCAGCTGCCAGGTTACGATAACCCGGCGCCACCTGCATGACCTCCAGCATGTACTCCGCATAG
>NKIE01000198.1 GCA_002256055.1 Pseudomonas sp. PGPPP3
CTGCTGGCAGGCAAGGGCTTCGATGCCCCGAGCCGCATCAGCATGATCGTCGACGGCAACGGCAACCCGATCCTCAACCTGGGCGCCGACTTTGATCGCTCCTGGTCGAGCGTTGGCCGGGCGTTGGACACCGCGCAAATCCATATCGACGACCTCAACCGCAGCCTGGGCGTCTACTACATCAACCTCGCCGCCAATGCCGGTACCGACAAGAAGCCAGGCTCGTTCGCCTGGGTACCGTTCTTTGGTGGCAAGGCCGATGCTGAAGAGATCGAAGCCAGCGCCGAGCGTTATCAAGTGCGCCTGACCAAAGCCGGCGACAGCATTCAGGTTTCCGTCGAGAAAGACGCCAACACCGTCGCGCCAGCCGATCTGGCCCGTGAAGTGCTGAGCCGCATTCAGGAAAACCTCGGTTAATAACTCCGGTTGAGCGCGCGGGTCGCGCTCAACCGGGCAGTTTTAATCACGTACAAGCAATGGGCGAAACCCTCGGGTTTCGCCTGTTTCGTTAGATGAAGATGGAAATACGCCATGACCACTCCCAGCTCCCTGAGCCTGAAGAAAATCTACTCCGGCAAAGTGCGTGACCTCTATGAGATCGACGCCAAACGCATGCTGATGGTGGCCACGGATCGCCTGTCGGCCTTCGACGTGATCCTTGCCGAGCCGATCCCGGAAAAGGGCAAGATCCTCACCGCCATTTCCAACTTCTGGTTCGACAAGCTGGCTGATCTGGTGCCTAACCATTTCACCGGCGACAAGGTCGAAGACGTGGTTCCGGCTGCCGAATTGCCGCTGGTGGAAGGCCGTGCCGTGGTCGCCAAACGCCTGCAGCCTGTTGCCGTTGAAGCCATCGTGCGTGGCTACATTGTTGGTTCCGGCTGGAAGGAGTACCAGAAGAGCGGCACCGTCTGCGGTATCCAGTTGCCGGCCGGCCTGAAAGAAGCGGCCAAGCTGCCTGCGCCGATCTTCACCCCGTCGACCAAGGCCGCCGTAGGCGATCACGACGAGAACATCTCCTTTGCCCAGTGCGAAGCCATCATTGGCGCCGAACTGGCCGCCAAGGTGCGTGACACCGCCATCGCCCTGTACAGCGCAGCGGTGGAGTACGCAGCGACCCGTGGCATCATCATCGCCGACACCAAGTTCGAATTCGGCCTTGATGAAGACGGCACCCTGACCTTGATGGACGAAGCCTTGACCCCGGATTCCAGCCGTTTCTGGCCCGCCGACAGCTACGCCGAAGGCAGCAACCCGCCGAGCTTCGACAAGCAATTCGTACGTGACTGGCTGGAGTCCACCGGCTGGAACAAAGAGCCTCCTGCCCCGGCTGTGCCGGCCGATGTCGCGCAGAAAACCGCCGACAAATACCGCGAAGCCCTGACCCGCCTGACCGCCTAAGACGTTCCGCGTGAGTCACCCGCACAAAGGCAGCCACGGCTGCCTTTGTGCGTTTTATCCAATGCCCAAGCCAAACGGCCAAGCGCTTGAATTCAGACGAAAAGTCCTGCTTTGGGGTTTCACCTTAAGCATTTGAGCTGTTATCATGCGCGCCGCTGGAGAGATGCCGGAGTGGCCGAACGGGACGGATTCGAAATCCGTTGTACTGGCGACAGTACCTAGGGTTCAAATCCCTATCTCTCCGCCACTAATCAAAGATAAGCCCCTGAAACTCCTAGAGTTTCGGGGGCTTTTTCGTTTCAGACCGGCCAAGTGTCGAAAATCAGCGACAGGGCCAAACCTCACAGCATCTTGCAGATGATCCGGGGCCAAATGGGCATAGCGCATGGTCATGACTAGCGACGTATGCCCCAGGATTTTTGCAGCGTGAGGATGTTGCCGCCATTCATCACAAACCTACTGGCGAAGGTGTGGCGAAGGACGTGTGACGACTGACCAGCAGGCAGCGGTATTTTTGATGCCGCGAGCTTTTGATCAAAGCTGTTCAAGCATCGAGAGATGCAAGCCATGCAGGGCAAAGTGGCGCCTGATTTTTTCCTGCGCCGCGCTATCTATCGGAATCGACCTCAACCGCTTGCCCTTGGTGTTAATAAACGTCACCGAAAAATAAATTCGTCCCCATTTTCGTTCCTTTTCAATCGGTCCCCTTTTTCAATCGCCCCTGTTTCAGCATCTCGGAAACATCGTATGGGCGGTCATTTGTAGCCCTCGGGCATCCAAAATGGCGGGTATGCCGAAAAATGCAGCCCTAAGGCTACATGTGTACAAGAGGCTGTCAGGGTTGGCCTGTGGTTCTCGAGCTACAGGCGAGAGGGCGAGGCCGGGGTATGGCATCGCAAGCTGCGCCGTTGAGTGCAGTTTGCGATGCGCCCTTGGTAGCGCTGCTCATCCAGTAATAGCGACTCGTAAGATTTGGGCTGACTTCGTTATTTAGTCCAGGTCGCGATCACTTGTCGTTGCTGGCTTATTTATGTCGTCTAGCGGTGTCTTGCGGTCGCTAATAGAACAGGCGGCCTACCCCCGCAGGTTGAGTATCAAGACGCCAGCACGCTGTATTGCTCTGTAAAAATAAACAGGGCAAGCGTGAAGAGGCGGTCGCGCTACAGCTGGGCATGCATTGCGGCCCCTACCATCAACGCTAAAGATGCTCGGCAGCCGTCGAGCTTAGCGCTTTCGAGGAAGTAGCGATGACGATTAGACGAATCCTTGGCTCAGGTGCCGCTCTGGTACTTGCGATCAGTGCCACGCTGGCGATGGCTGAAACAAAACCTGCGTTGAGCATCGGCTATGTTGACGGTTGGGCCGACAGCGTTGCCACAACCCATGTGGCCGCTGAAGTGATCAAGCAGAAGCTCGGTTACGGCGTCAAGTTGATGCCGGTAGCGACCGGGATCATGTGGCAAGGGGTTGCGACCGAAAAACTCGACATGATGCTGTCGGCCTGGCTACCCGTCACTCATGGTGAATACTGGAGCAAAAACAAGAACAAAGTCGTCGACTACGGCCCTAACTTCAAGGATGCCAAAATTGGTCTGATCGTTCCTGAATACGTCAAAGCGCAAAGTATTGCGGATCTGAAAACCGATGATTCTTTTAAGAAAAAAATCGTCGGTATCGACGCGGGTTCTGGCGTAATGCTGACGACCGATCAAGCGATCAAGGACTACGACCTAGAAGGCTACAAATTACAGGCCAGTTCCGGCGCGGCAATGATTGCTGAGTTGACCCGCGCGGAAAATAAGCATGAGTCCATTGCGGTCACAGGCTGGGTTCCTCACTGGATGTTTGCCAAGTGGAAACTGCGCTTTCTTGCCGACCCCAAAGGTGTGTATGGCGCAGCTGAAACGGTGAACAGTATTGGCAGCCAAGGCTTGGAAAAAAAGGCTCCAGAAGTGGCGGCCTTCCTGAGGAAATTTTCTTGGAATTCAAAGGATGAAATCGGCGAAGTCATGCTTGCGATCCAAAACGGTGCCAAGCCTGAAGTCGCAGCGCAAGACTGGGTTGCCAAGCACCCCGAACGTATTGCCGAGTGGACTAAGTAAAAACGATTAAACGCATCTGACGGTCATCAGGGATCACCGTCAGATGTAAGCGCCCAGCCTTACCACCTGTAACCTGCTCGTAGCGAGCGGCATCCTGTGCGTTTTCCAGAGGGAGAATTACATGGAGTCGGTCTCAGGGCGGCGGGCGTCTTGGATCGCGCATGTTAAATCTTGGCCCATCCACTACGAATTGAGTTTGCAGGTGCTCTCTATCATGTAGCGTCTCGTGGCGATGGGCGTGAAGATATTTACTTGTTTGATGCAGAGATACCCGCGCACAACGCGCAGATAAGGCTATTGGGTGCTCACTTTGCCTGCGCTAGTTGCTCAGGCGATCCGCGCGCTGGGCCGGCTGGCCTGAAGGCGGATCGCGATGAACTTTGAGGTCGGCGTATGGCTGCCGACACCGATGCTGTCTAACGGTACCAGTGGGTTGACCTCTGGGTAGTAGGCTGCCGCCTGGCCTGCGGGGGTGTCGAAGGCCAGCAGAGTGAAGTTATCAACTCGCCGCTCGATGCCGTCATCCCACAGCGAGTGAATGTCCACTTGCTGTCCTGGTGTGAAGCCCAGTCGGCGGATGTCCGCTGCGTTGACGAACAGCACATCGCGCTGGCCGCTGACCCCACGGTAGCGGTCATCGAGACCGTAGATGGTGGTGTTGTACTGATCGTGGGAGCGCAGGCAGTGGATTGGCGATCAGGTTGGCGTGGCCGTTAGCGGTGTTCCAGTGCCGCTCGCCAGCGGCGTTGCCCAAGTAAAAGCCGCCAGGGTGCTGCAGGCGCTGGTTGAAGTCGGTGAAGCCGGGAATAGTGGCGGCGATCAGTTCGCGGATCTGCCCGTAGTCAGCGATCAGCGCGTCCCAGTCGACAGGGTGATTGCCGAGGGTGGCCTTGGCGATGCCGGCGATGATTGCCGGTTCTGAGCGCATTTGTGCTGAGAGAGGTTCGAGTTGGCCGTAGGAGGCATGCACCATGCTGAACGAGTCTTCCACCGTGACGGCCTGAGGGCCGCCGGCCTGCTGGTCAATGTCGGTGCGCCCCAGGCACGGCAGGATCAGCGCGTCGCGCCCGCAGGTCAGGTGACTGCGGTTGAGCTTGGTGCTGATCTGTACGGTCAGCGCACAGCGCTGCAAGGCCTGATGGCTGCGCGGGCTGTCCGGGGTGGCCTGGGCGAAGTTGCCACCGAGGCCAATGAACACCTTGGCCCGGCCTTCGAGCATGGCGCTGATCGCCTCCACTGTGTTGTGCCCGTTGGCGCGCGGCACCTGAAACTGGAAGCGTTGCTCCAGAGCATCCAGCAGCGCCTTGGGCGGCCGCTCGTTGATGCCCATGGTGCGGTCGCCCTGCACATTGCTGTGGCCGCGCACCGGGCACAGGCCGGCGCCGGGGCGGCCGAGGTTGCCGCGCAGCAGCAGCAGGTTGGCGATTTCCTGAATGGTCGCCACCGAGTGATGGTGCTGGGTGATGCCCATGGCCCAGCACATGATTACCCGTTCGGCGTTGCGGTACAGGCGCGCCGCCAGTTCAATCTCGTCACGCGGCAGGCCAGATTGCGCCTCGATATGCGCCCAGTCGCTGGCGTCGATAGCGGCCAGGTAGGCGTCCAGCCCGCTGCAGTGCTCGGCAATAAAGGCGTGATCAAACACACTGCCCGGCGCCTCGCGCTCCCATTGCAAGAGGTACTTGGCCATGCCGCGCAGCACTGCCATGTCGCCACCCAGGGCCGGGCGCAGGAAGGCCGTGTTCAGCGGTTCGGAGCCGTTGCTGAGCATTTCCAGCGCATGTTGTGGGTGCTGGAAACGTTCCAAGCCGCGTTCCTTCAGCGGGTTGAAACACACCACCTGAGCCCCACGTTTGACTGCCTCGCGCAACGGTTCGAGCATGCGCGGATGGTTGGTGCCGGGGTTTTGGCCGAGGACGAAAATCGCGTCGCTGTGCTCGAAGTCGGCAAAGCTCACGGTGCCCTTGCCGACCCCGACACTCTGGCCCAGGGCTACACCGCTGGCTTCGTGGCACATGTTGGAGCAGTCGGGAAAGTTGTTGCTGCCGAAGGCGCGCACGAACAGTTGGTAGAGGTAGGCGGCTTCGTTACTGGCTCGCCCGGAGGTGTAAAACTCGGCCTGATTGGGGGTGTCCAGGGCGTGCAAGTGCTCGGCGATCAGGGCAAAGGCAGCTTCCCAACTGATCGGCCGGTAGTGGTCGCTGGCGGCGTCGTAGCGCATGGGCTCGGTCAGGCGGCCTTGGTATTCGAGCCAGTAATCGCTCTGCTCGCGCCGCTGCCTGACGCGGGAGCG
>NKIE01000199.1:0-1001 GCA_002256055.1 Pseudomonas sp. PGPPP3
TGGACCGGCTTCAGCCTCAAGTGGTTTGCGGTGGTGGCCAACGACCCGGAAATCCTCCGCGCCGCGCAGAACTCGCTACTGGTCGCGGTGCTCGCCACCCTGATCGCCACCAGCCTGGCCACCCTGGCGGCGCTGGGCATGCACGGTCGGGCATTTCGCGGGCAGACGTTAATGAGTGGCGTACTCGGTCTGCCGCTGCTGATCCCGGACATCGTCAGCGCTGTGGCGATCCTGATGTTCTTCTCGCTGATCAGCCTCAAGTTGTCGCTGTTCACCATCCTGATTGCCCACGTGGTGTTCTGCACGCCGTTCGCCTACATGCCGATCCGCGCACGCCTGCAGGGTATGAACCCGGCGCTGCTGGAGGCCGCCGCCGACCTGTATGCCACGCCCCGGCAAGCCTTCTGGCGCATCAGCCTGCCGCTGCTGATGCCCGGCATCCTGTCGGGGGCGATGATGGCGTTCATCATTTCCATGGACGACTTCGTGATCACCTACTTCGTCGCCGGGGCCGGCTCCACCACCCTGCCGATCTACATCTTCAGCTCGATCCGCATGGGCATCAGCCCGAAGATCAACGCCATTTCCTCGATCATGCTCGTGATTTCGATCCTGTTCGTCGCCCTGTCCTATTACCTCGGCCAACGCAAACGCTAGCTCGGGCCGCCTCTGAGACTCAACCTGCAAGGAGCTTGACCATGACCCGTCGCACCCCGCTCGCCCTGTCGGTACTCTTCGCCCTCGGCCTGACCAGCACCGCCCAGGCCGCCGGCACCTTGAACCTGGCCAACTGGTCGGACTACTTCCCGCCGGAACTGCTGAAAAAGTTCGAGGCCGACACCGGCATCAAGGCCACCCTCGACGCCTACGACAGCAACGAAACCCTGCTGGCCAAGCTGAAAGCCGGCGGCGGCAGCTATGACGTGGTGGTGCCGTCCGACAGTTTCATCCAGATCATGATCAAGGAAGACCTGCTGCAGAAGTTCGACAAGAGCAAGCTG
>NKIE01000199.1:1011-5776 GCA_002256055.1 Pseudomonas sp. PGPPP3
GACGAACCTCACCCCGACCTTCCAGACCCTCAGCTACGACCCCGAGCACGACTACACCACGCCGTACCTGTGGGGCACCACCGGCTACAGCTACGACTCGGCCAAGGTACCCGGCGGCAAGTTGGAAGAAAGCTGGGGGCCGTTCTTCAAGCCTGCGCCAGAGCTGCAGGGCAAGGTCGTAGCGCTCAACTCGCCGGATGACCTCTACCCCGCCGCCGCCCGTTACCTGGGCATCGACGTGTGCAGCGAAGACCCAAAAGACGCGAAGAAAGTCCAAGAACTGCTGCTGGCGCAGAAACCCATGCTGGCCATGTACAACAACGACGGCACCATCGAGCGCATGGCCGCCGGTGAAGTGACCATGCACCAGCAGTGGAACGGTGCTTTCCACCGCGCCCAAGCCCAGCGCAGCAGCCTGGTGTACGTCTATCCCAAGGAGGGCGTGGCCGCCTTTATCGACAACTTCGCCATCCCTAAAGGCGCCAGTAACGTCGCCGAAGCCCACGTGTTCATCAACTGGATGATGCAGCCGGAAAACATCGCCGCCGCCTCCAACTTCGCCAAGTACAACAACGCCGTGGCTGGTGCGGAGAAGTTCATGGATAAGGAACTGTTCGATGACCCGGCCATCAACACCCCGGCCGACAAGCTCGACCGCCTGCGCCCATTCCAACTGTGCTCGCCGAAAGCACTGAAGCTGCGTAGCGCGGTGTGGACCAAGCTGAAGAAATAAGCATCACCCCAGAGGGCGAGGCTTTGGCCGCGATCGTGCACAACGCATAGCCGCCAAGGCCTCTCCCACACTTAACTGCCGAACCACCCAACAGGCAAGCATTTCGACGCCTGAGGAGCCCTTTATGCTGACGATTTACAGCGACGACCATCACCTGCACCACGGCGCAGCCGAATTGATCGATGGCACCTTCAAGCCATGCTTTGAAATGCCTAGCCGCGCCGACATGGTCCTCGCCCGCGCCCGCGCCGTCGGTCTTGGCGACGTGATCAACCCAGCGGATTTCGGCCTAGCGCCGATCCGCCGGGTGCACAGCGCCGGCTTCGTCAACTTCCTGCAAAATGCCTGGAGCGATTGGCAGGCCCTGGGTCGCAGCCACGACATGCTGCCGATGACCTGGCCGATCCGCCGCCTGCGTGACATCGAGCCGGGCGATATCGACGGCAAGCTCGGCTTCTACAGCTTCGACGCTGGCGCGCCGATCACCGCCGGCACCTGGCAGGCAATCACCAGCTCGGCCAACGTCGCCCTCACCGGCCAGGCCGAACTGGCCAAGGGCGCCCGCGGGGTGTTTTCGCTGTGCCGGCCACCAGGCCACCACGCCGCCGCCGACTACATGGGCGGCTACTGCTACCTGAATAACGCCGCCATCGCCGCCCAGGCCATGCTCGACCAGGGCGCCAAACGGGTGGCCATCCTCGACGTCGACTATCACCACGGCAACGGCACCCAGGACATTTTCTACGACCGCGGCGACGTGTTGTTCACCTCGATCCACGGACATCCGAGCCATGAGTACCCGTACTTCCTCGGTTTTGCCGATGAAAAGGGCCAGGGTGTCGGCGCCGGCTGCAACTTCAACTACCCGTTACAGGCCGGTAGCGACTGGGCGACCTGGGGCCTGGCCCTGCAGGACGCCTGCCGGCAGATTGCCGAATACGCGCCGGACGCACTGATCGTGTCGCTGGGCGTGGACACCTTCAAGGACGACCCGATTTCGCAGTTCAAGCTGGCCAGCCCGGATTACCTGCGCATGGGCGAAGTGATCGGCCGCCTCGGCCTGCAAACCCTGTTCGTGATGGAAGGCGGCTATGCCGTGGAAGAAATCGGCATCAATGCGGTGAACGTGCTGCAGGGTTTTGACAGCGTAAGCTGAACCGATAACAGCGCGCTTAAGGCGCGCTGACCTCACGCTGGAAGGCAAAGAACAGGTTGCGTTCGCTGACCACGTAGAGGTTGCCGGCATTGTCCAGCGCCAGCCCTTCGGCCTGCGGCACCCGCTGCGTCAGGCCGTTAAGGCCGGGCAGCAGGGCGAGAAAGCTCTGCGCCCGCAATTGCGGATCGAGCCCCAGCAGCAGGTGGGACTCTTGCGACAGCGCCAGCAACTGGCCGCTGCGCGAATCGACACTGAGCCCGGCGATATCGGTAACGTAACCGTCCAGATCACCCAGGGCCTGCAACGGCCCGCTGACCCGGCGGCCATCGCAAGCCAGGCTGAACAGGCGCACGGGATTCTTCTCGTTGGCCAGCAGCAAACGCTGATTGCGCGGGTCCCAGGCCAACCCCTCAAAACCCTTGTTGGAATCGCCGACCGTACCCAGCTCAACGCGCTGTACGGCTTGGGCGCTGTCCAATTCGCGGGTGTCGGCGTTCAGCAGGAAAATCGACAGGCTGCGCTGGCGTTCATCAATCACCGCCACATGACCATCGGCCAGCACCGCCACGCCCTCCAGATTGGCCGCCCCCTTGATCGGGATGCTGCGCAGCACCTGGCCGGTCAGGGACAACTCAACCAGTTGCGGCTGCTTGCCGCTGACGGTGAACAGCGTGTCGGTGGCCGAGTTATAGCTGAGACCGGAAAACTCTTCCTTCTCAAAACCCGGCACTTCCCGCGCCAACACCGCCCGATAGCCCGGCAGCCAGACCTGAGTGGCCTGCTGGGCCGGAGTGGTCTGCGCCTCCTGCAGCCAGAGCAGGGCACGGGCATCCCAGCGCATCAGGAAGATGGCCAGCAACAGCAGTAGCGCGGCAACGGCAGGCACAAGCAAACGCAAAGAGCGGGGCATGAACAGAACTCACAAGGCAAAGAGTGGGCGCAGCATACCCGGCGGCGGTGAAAAACCCGTTAAAAACCGCACACAGACAGCACAACGCCCGCACAGGGCGGGCGTTGTCGAGCACCTAACGCGGATGCAGTCCGGGCGGCTTAAAGCACGCGGGTACTGAAGCGCGAATGGCCGACCAGCTCCAGCTCCAGCATATCGCCAGCATTCAGCGGGCCGACACCGACCGGCGTACCAGTGAGGATCACGTCGCCGGCCTGCAGGCTGAAATGCCCACAGATGTGCTGGATTAGCGGCAGGATCGGGTTAAGCATGTCACGGCTGTTGCCATCCTGGCGCAGCTCACCGTTAAGGCTCAGGCGGATGCCCAGATCGGCCAAGTCTTCCACCGCATCGCCCGGCACGAACGGCGCCAGCACACAGGCGCCGTCGAAGGACTTGGCCACTTCCCAGGGGTAAGCCTTGGCTTTCAACTTGTCCTGCAACTCGCGCAGGGTCAGGTCCAGGGCCGGGGCAAAGCCGGAAATGGCGTCCAGCACTTCCTCGGCATTCGGTTTACGCGACAGCGGCTTGCCGATCAGCACGGCGATTTCCGCCTCGTAATGCACGGCGCCGCGCTCGTCATTGGGAATGCTGAAACTGTCATCCAGCGCCACCACACAACTGCCGGGCTTGATAAACAACAACGGCTCGGTGGGCACCGGGTTGTTCAATTCCTTGGCGTGCTCGGCGTAATTACGCCCGACGCAGACCACCTTGCCCATAGGAAAGTGAATGCGGGTGCCGTCGAGGTATTGGTGCTGGTAGCTCATGGGGGCCTCCTGAATAGAGCACGAGTGGAAACGCTGCTCGATTTCCCACCCAACAAGACTGAAGCGTTACGAACGAGGGGCAGCGCCCGCTCCTGCGGGCTTGCTGCATTTCCCACTTCCCTGTGGGTCACAAGGCTCAACGCCGTATGGCGCGCGAAGCCCGCAGTAGCTCTCAGAGCGGGAAGATTTTGCCGGGGTTCATAATCCCGTTCGGATCGAAGACAGCTTTAATCGCCTTCATATAACCAATCTCAGCCTCAGAGCGGCTGTAGTGCAAGTAATCGCGCTTGGTCATGCCCACGCCGTGCTCGGCGGAGATCGAGCCGTTGTACTTCTGCACGGTCTCGAACACCCACTTGTTGACCGTGGCGCACTTGGCGAAGAACTCGTCCTTGGACAGGCTCTCCGGCTTCAAGATATTCAGGTGCAGATTGCCGTCGCCGATATGGCCGAACCACACCACTTCGAAGTCCGGGTAGTTGGCTTCGACGATGGCGTCGATGTCGTGCAGGAACGCCGGCACCTGGGCCACGGTGACCGAAATGTCGTTCTTGTACGGCGTCCAGTGGCTGATGGTCTCGGAGATGTACTCACGCAGCTTCCACAGGTTCTGCAGCTGCTGCTCGCTCTGGCTCATCACGCCATCGACCACCCAGCCTTGCTCGACGCAGTACTCGAACGTCGCCAGGGCTTCATTGGCCACTTCCTCGGTGCTGGCTTCAAATTCCAGCAAGGCATAGAACGGGCATTCGGACTCAAATGGCGCCGGCACGTCGCCACGGGCGAGGATCTTGGCCAGCGCCTTGTCGGAGAAGAACTCGAAGGCGGTCAGGTCGAGTTTGCCCTGGAAGGCATGCAGCACCGGCATGATCGAATCGAAATCCGGCGTACCCAGTACCATCGCGGTAAGGTTCTTCGGCGTGCGCTCCAGGCGCATGGTGGCTTCGACGACAAAACCCAGGGTGCCTTCGGCGCCGATAAACAGCTGGCGCATGTCGTAGCCGGTGGCGTTCTTGATCAGGTCTTTGTTCAGTTCGAGGATGTCGCCGGCACCGGTGACCACCTTCATGCCGATCACCCAGTTGCGGGTCATGCCGTAGCGAATAACCTTGATCCCGCCGGCATTGGTGCCGATATTGCCGCCAATTTGGCTGGAA
>NKIE01000200.1 GCA_002256055.1 Pseudomonas sp. PGPPP3
CCTCTCACCGCACAAGCACTGGATGCTGAGCGCCGCCGATCTCCAGGCCCATCGCCAGTTCCCCCAGTACCAAGCCGAGTGGGCTGACACCCTGGCCCGCAGCCACCGCTCAAGTGCGCCTTGGTATGTGCTGCCCGCCGACCATAAATGGCTGCGCAACCTGCTGCTGGCCAGCCTGCTGGCACGCCAGTTCGAAGCCCTCGATCTGCACTGGCCAACGCCGCCGCTGCCGTTCAGCCTGGCCGAACTGGAACAGAACTAAGTCGCCCGGATGACCTCCCAGCGGCACATGCCCAATAACCTTTTACGCCGAACCGAACCCATGAACGCCGCTGCCATCGCCTTTCTGCACCAGCACCTGCTGGCCGCCCTGCAACCCGCGCCCACGGAAACCCGTCGACTGTTCCACGGCCGCGGCCGCTGCTATCCGGGGCTGGAGCACCTGACGGTCGACTGGCTGCAAGGTGTGCTGTTGGTGGCGCTGTTCCGCCAGCCAAGCGATGAAGAGCTGGCGGCCCTCAAGCAGATGCTGATGGCCTTCACTCAAACGGCAAGCTGGCAACACAGCCAGGCCCACAGCCTGTTGCTGCAACACCGCTACCTGCTGGAAAGCAGCACCGAATGGCTGCTGGGCGAGGTGGTGGACGAATGCCTGATCAGCGAAAACGGCCTGCGCTACAAGCTCGACCTCGGGCAAAAGCAGAACAGTGGCCTGTTCCTCGACATGCGCTACGGGCGCAAGTGGGTGCAAGCCCAGGCGCGCGGCCTGCGCGTGCTCAACCTGTTTGCTTACACCTGTGGGTTCTCCGTAGCAGCCATCGCCGGCGGTGCCGAACATGTGGTCAACCTGGACATGGCCCGCGCGGCCCGCACCCGGAGAATCCCCCACCATCGCCTGAACCAGCACGACCTCAGCCAGATCACGTTCCTCGGCCATGAACTGTTCAAGTCCTGGGGCAAGGTGAAAAAGTGCGGGCCATACGGCCTGGTGATCATCGACCCGCCGACCTTCCAGAAAGGCAGCTTTGCCCTGAGCAAGGATTACCAGCGCATCCTCCGTCAACTGCCCGAGCTGCTGACGCCGCAAGGTACGGTGCTGGCCTGCGTCAACGACCCGGACGTCGGCCCGGAGTTTCTGATCGAGAGCATGGCCCGCGAGGCCCCCACCCTGATATTCAGCGAGCGCCTGGAGAACCCGCCCGAGTTTCCCGACATCAGCGCCGCCAGCGGTCTCAAGGCCTTGGTGTTTCGTCAGCAGCCGCAGACCGACGCCGACGCGTGAAGGAGACCGCCGCCATGAGGCTTTGGTATCTAGCCCTACTGTTACTGCTGACCAGCGCCTGCCACGCCGCGGCTCCGGTGCAACAAAGCGATCTGACAGCTACCGAGTTACGCTTTGTCACGGCCAACGCCGAGTTCACCTTGCTGCATGAGATGGGTCATCTGCTGATCAATGAACTGCAGTTGCCGGTGCTTGGCCGCGAGGAGGACGCGGCCGACCAGCTCGGCTTCGTTGGCCTGTTTCTGTTGCAGGGCAAGCAACGCGACGCCAACTTCTACGCCAAGCTGCTGGACGTGGCCGATTACTGGCGCCTGGAGTGGCGGCTGCCGAAAGCGCCCGAGGAAAAGGTCTACAGCTGGGACAGTCATGGCCTCGATGCCCAGCGCTTCTACAACATCGCCTGCCTGGCCTATGGCAGCGACCCGCAAAATCTGGAGTGGATCATCACCGCCACCGGCCTGCCGGACGAGCGAGCGTTCTACTGCCCCCAGGAATACCAGCAGGTGCAGCACGCGGTGGACTGGCTGGCGCAGCACTTTCGTCGCCCCGTCGGAGCACCGCCAGGACAGCGCATTCAGGTGCTCTACGATGAGCCGCCGCGCCAGCTGGAGCACGGTGCCGACATGCTGGCCAAGGTGCGCGCCAGTGGCGAGCTGGAAGCTGTAGCCAACAAGGCCAGCGACACCTTTGCCCTGCCCCGCCCCTTGACCTTGCGCCTGACCACCTGCGGCAGCCCGGACGCCTGGTACAACACCCAAAGTGGTGAACTAACCCTGTGTTACGAACGCCTCGAACACTTCCGCCAACTGGCCGCCCAGTTGCCCAAGGTGCGCCCAACGCAAACACCCTGAGGCATTATTTGAGCAGCGGTTGAACACAATGATACGGGCGCCAGCCATACCGCAGCTCTGTAAGGTGGGGAGCCGCGCAGAAGGTACGATGCGTTGTCGCGAAGCAAAGCGCTAGTACATGCCTTCGCTGATCAGCATGCCGTGGCTGACCACACAACTTTGCCGACCGTGACGCAATTTAAGGGGGGCACGCGTGGTGATGATCCAGCCCTCATTGAGCAGCTGCTCGATATGCGCGCGCAGGGCAGGAAGATGCCGCTGTTCTTTCATGTGGACTCCTATCCAGTGTTGGATAACCGACGGCTGACAGCGTAAAACCCAAGCGTTCATCCATGACGCGTCGCGATGATACTGGCCATTGGCCTTGACCAGAAGAGCATCACACTTTATTTCGGCCCACAAAGAATTGCCCAAGGGCAATTTCAAGCGAGCGCTTCTGCCCCTGTACCTGCCGGCAGCGACAGAGTTGTTGAGCAGATTAATCAGGAATACCTCAAGTTTCCCTCTTTAGCACACGAAACGACGAGTGGCATCGCGCCATAAACGGAGGCTGCAGCGCGAGACAGGAACGGCGACTGCAGCTAGAAACGAAAACGCCCGGCGCAAGGCCGGGCGTGAGCTGTTACTGCAGCGACTCAGCAGGCTTCAAGGCGAAAGCCAACCCGCGGGAAATGCACGTGCACAACACCCACACGCGGGTCTTCACGACGCAGGATCAGCTCTTCAGTACCGGCAAACAGCAGCTCGCCCACCACCGGATCAACGCCATAGTCGGTGGCCGCAATGGCCACCTGCTGACCGAGCTGGAAACCCGCCGGCAGCAGGCTGGCCTCGCTTGGCAACGCGGCGGGGGTGGCATTGCGTGCGATCTCGATGGCGGCGGCCGCATCCAGCTTGCTCGCCGAACCATGACCAAAACCCAACACCCGCTTGAGCCAGGCGGCCACGGCCGGATAATCCTCCACCAGCGGTGCGGTAACCGGCGTGGCCATCAGGAACCACAGCGGATGGGCCATGGCAAAGTCGGCCAGGGACGCCTCGCCAAACAGGAAGTCGCCTTCCTCGCGACTCAGCTGCTGCTCCAACCGCGCCATAAAGGTCGGCCATTGCTGCTGCGCCTGCTCCAACGGCAAACGGCTGGCACTGCCGCCGCTGAACAGACCGGCACGGTCGGCCATAAAGCCTTTAACGGCCTCTGGCGGCAGGGCCGCAAAACGCACGGCAATCGACTCGGGCTGGAACACCAGACTCACCGCATGCTGGAACAGCACCGAGTCGGCCCACTGCGCAACACTGGCAACATTGAATTCCTGGCCTTCGGGAAACAGCGCCGGCGTGGCTTTTTCTGCTTCCAGACGGCGTGCGATCAACGCCGTATCACAATAAATATCGGCGCCAATCTGCAGCACCGGGGTCTTGCGGTAGCCGCCGGTGAGGGCGGTCAGGTCGGGTTTGGGCATCACCGGCGGGATCAATACCGAATGCCAGGACAGCTGTTTGAAGCCGAGCAACAGGCGAGCCTTCTCAGCAAACGGCGAGTTCGGGTAGTGATGCAGAATCAACTCGTGCATGGCGCGCTCCGGGCGGCGGGGAAAAATCCAGCTTACCCGTGCAGCCTGCGCAGGCCTAGCCAATCAGGCTGATGGCACGCCATCAGCGGCCTGGATAGCAAGATAACTGGCCACCAGATTTTCCTTGGCGGACTTCTTCAATTGCTTGATGCCGCGCTCTTCGCGCAGCGCCGCAGCCTTGTCGGCGCAACGCTCGACATACACCAGGGCCTGCGCCGGACTGGAGTAAAAGAAGCGAGCGCCCTTGCCGCGTTGATGCTGGGCAAAGCGCCGCTGCGGGTCGTCGCTGATGCCGCAATACAAGGCACCATTGGCGGCCCGTACTAGGTAGACGAACCAGGGTTTGGCCGGTGCCTCAAGGCTGGCGGCGGCCTCATCCTGCGGCGGCAGAACCGACATATTCAACTCGGTGTTTCATCCTGCCAGCGCTGTGCGGCTTGCTGATCGCTGGCGCGACCTTCCACCCAGCTGGCGCCGGTGCTGCCGTGTTCCTTCTTCCAGAACGGCGCGCGGGTCTTCAGGTAATCCATAACGAAGTTGCAGGCCTCGAAAGCGGCCTCGCGGTGGGCGCTAGCGGTGCCAACAAAAACAATCGGCTCACCGGGCTCCAGGGCGCCAACGCGATGGAGAATTTCCAGGCGCAGCAGCTCAAACGGCGCGTTCTGGACCCGAATGGCCATATGGCTAACCTCCCGTTACGGTGGGGAAAAAGGCGACTTCGTCACCGGCGCTGACGGCCTCGTCAAGGCTGCACAGCTCTTGATTGCGCGCGCACATCAGGTTCGGCTCGGCCAGCACCTGCCACACCCCACCACGGGCCAGGAGTTGCTGACGCAACGCGTCGAGGCTGGCGAAACTACCGCTCAGTTGCTCGGCATCGATGCCCAGGGTTTCGCGATAACGGGCGAAATACTGCACATGAATCATGCCTCGCCTCCCTCTTGATCCTGCAGACGGTAGTGGCCGCTCTTGCCGCCGAGTTTCTCCAGCAGGCGCACCTGTTCGATGACCATGCCGCGATCCACCGCCTTGCACATGTCATAAATGGTCAGGGCAGCAACGCTGGCGGCGGTCAGGGCCTCCATTTCAACCCCGGTCTGGCCGGCCAGTTTGCAGCGCGCGACGATGCGCACGGCATCCTCGCCCAGGGCCGTCAGCTCGACCTTGACGCCGGTCAGCAACAGCGGATGACAGAGTGGAATCAGATCAGAGGTTTTCTTCGCCGCCTGAATGCCGGCAATCCGCGCCACGGCGAACACATCACCCTTGGGGTGACCGCCCTGGACGATCAACTGCAGGGTTTCGGGACGCATGCGCACCAGCGCTTCGGCTTGCGCTTCACGGAAGGTCACTGCCTTGGCGGTGACATCGACCATATTGGCGCGGCCCTGGGAATCGAGATGAGTCAGCACAGGCTTGCTCCGGATTAGGAGCGCCGATTGTAAACTGCCAGGACAAGCATGGGGCAAACGTCGGCGGGCGCCTAAGTGACACCCCCGGGCACTCACATATGGGTCTGTCACCTTACGACTATGTTTGACACAGCATTGAGTGGGCGCGGTTAAACGCTTCGCGGTCAAGACCGCTCCCACACATTTTTCAGGCGCCTCGGTCTCCCGGCCCCGTCAGCAGGCCGAGCGGAGGTGCTGTGTAGAGGGGCATTTGGCATGGATGCCAAATGAGGAACGATGGGCCAGGGATGGCCCACCGTGACGACCCTCGGAACAGTGCCGGAACGAGGGAAGTTTCGCGCAGCGAAACCCGGATGCAGGGTGCGCTTTCTCTTTGGTTACTTTCTCTTTCGCGCAAGCAAAGAGAAAGTGACTCGCCGTAAAGGCGAAACCGATAGTGGCCAAACGCGCAACACACTATCGGGACATCGACTTACATATTGGCTTCGGCGTATTCCGCCAACAGCGAACGTGGCACCCCTTGCAGGGTGATGTGCACGCCATGGGGGAAGTCCTTGAAGCGCTCGGTCAGGTAGGTCAGGCCGGAGCTGGGCGCTGACAGGTAGGGTGTATCGATCTGCGCCAGGTTGCCCAGACACACCACCTTGGCGCCAGTGCCG
>NKIE01000201.1:0-1881 GCA_002256055.1 Pseudomonas sp. PGPPP3
TGTGCGGTGGTGATCGCCATGCTACTCAGCCTCAAGCAGCCGCTGCACAGCGCCCTGCGCCGCCTCAGTGCCGATGAAATCTCCGGAGCGCTGAAGCTGCTGTTCATTTCCCTGGTGCTGCTGCCGGTGCTGCCCAACGAGGGCTACGGTCCGTGGCAAGTGTTCAATCCCTACGCCACCTGGTGGATGGTGGTGCTGATTGCCGCCATCGGCTTTGCCGCCTATGTGGCAATCCGCGTGATCGGCCCGCGCAAAGGCCTGCTGGTCACTGCACTGCTCGGCGGCATGGTTTCGTCCACCGCCATGACCCTGACTCTGGCGCGTCTGGATGGCGGGCCGCGCATGCGCGCCATGCTTGCCTGCGGGCTGCTGGCCACCTCGGCGTTGATGTTCCCGCGGGTACTGCTGGAAGTTGGCCTGGTCAACCCGGCGCTGCTGAGCACCCTGTTGTGGCCCCTGGGCATCTGCGCCCTGAGCTATGCCGCCGGCGCACTGTGGTTCTTTCGCCAAGCTAGCAGCGAACTGGAGAGCAACCCCGAACCGCTGCTGAAAAACCCCTTCGAGCTGGCCCCGGCCCTGCGCTTTGCCGCCCTGCTGGCACTGATCGCCTTTATGGTCGAAGCCGGTCGCCGCTCCCTCGGCGATGTCGGCGTGTACCTGGTGGCACTGCTGTCGGGCACCACCGATGTCGATGCCATCACCCTGTCGCTGTCGCGCAATGCCATGGGCGACCTCAGCACCCAGGTGGCCGTGCAGGGCATTTACCTCGCGGCGCTGAGTAACAGCCTGGTCAAGGGCGCTCTGATTGCCCTAATCGGCGGCCGCCAACTGGCGCTGTGCACCTTGCCGATCATGGCCGCCGGCTTACTGGCCGGCCTCGCCTGCCTGTTATTTATCTAGCCCGACTTTGTGCCGGCTGCGCCCGACGCAGCGGCGCCAGACAATCAGCGCCAGCCCTTCAGGAGCATGGCGATGAACTCAGACAACTGGCGTATTGCAGGCGATGGCGTGGAGTTGGCGGTGTACCGCTGGGGTAACCCGCAGGGCATTCCGCTGCTGCTGGTACATGGCTACCCGGACAACCACCACATTTGGCTGCCACTGATTGAGCAACTGGCCGGTGAGTTCCAGCTGTTTGCCTACGACGTGCGCGGCTGTGGTAACTCAGAACGCCCCGCACGGCTGCGTGACTATCAATTGCCGCACCTGGGCAACGACCTGCAAGCGGTCATCCGCGCCGTCAGCCCGAACCGACCAGTGCACCTGCTGGCCCATGACTGGGGCTCGATCCAGAGCTGGGAGACGGTGACCGAACCGCACTGCGCAGACTTGCTGGCCTCCTACACCAGCCTCTCCGGGCCATGTCTCGACCATGTTGGTCACTGGCTGCGGGCGCGCCTGCAACAAAGATCAGCCGCTGGGTTGCGCAGCGTGGCCAAGCAGTTGCTGCAGTCCTGGTACATCGCCCTGTTTCACCTGCCCTGGTTGCCGGAGTTGACCTGGCGCCTTGGCCTGGCCCGGCATTGGCCAAAGGTGGTACGCCAACTGGAAGGCAGCAATCTGGCGGCTAACCCGCAACAGCTGGCAGACGGCTGCCATGGCATTGCCCTTTATCGCGCCAACTTTATCCGCCGCCTGTATAAGCCCCGCGCTCGCTACACCCAAGTGCCGGTACAACTGCTGGTGCCAACCGCGGATCGCTTCGTCAATCCTCGACTGTTCGACGATCTGGACCAGTGGGCCCCCAACCTGCAGCGCCGCGAGGTGGCCGCCGGGCACTGGCAGCTGCTAGCCGACCCGCTGCAACTGGCCGCCTGGGTGCGCGAGTTTGTCGTGCAACAAGCAGCCCGCCGCCAGCCTGGCGAGCACTCAGCGGCCTCG
>NKIE01000201.1:1891-5749 GCA_002256055.1 Pseudomonas sp. PGPPP3
TTGTCGTGCAACAAGAAGCCCGACGCCAGCCTGGCGAGCAATCAGCGGCCTAGCCTCTGTTGCCGCTTCATCGTGAGCCGAATGAAACGGCAACAGACCCTAGCCTGCAAACTCATCCAGGGCCGGCTCGCCACCGGCGCGCTCCAGCAACTCGGCCGGCAGGCTCTTGCTGGCCCGAGCACCCAGCAGCTTGAGGTTCTCGGCACGGCTGACCAGGTTACCGCGGCCGTCGGTGAGCTTGTTACGCGCCGCCGCGTAGGCCTTGTCCAGCTGCTGCAGGCGGCTGCCAACTTCATCCAGATCGCCGACAAACGCCACGAACTTGTCGTACAGCGCCCCGGCGCGCTCGGCGATCTCGCGCGCATTCAGGCTCTGCCGCTCCTGCCGCCACAAGCTGTCGATAACCCGTAAGGTTGCCAGCAAGGTGGTTGGGCTGACGATCACGATGTGCTGGGCGTAGGCCTCCTGAAACAACCCCGGATCGCCCTGCAGCGCCGCGGCAAACGCCGCCTCGATCGGCACAAACAGAAGAACGAAATCCAGGCTGTGCAGACCCTCCAGACGCTGGTAATCCTTCACCGACAGGCCCTTGAGGTGGCTGCGCAAGGACAGCACATGCTGCTTCAGGGCCACGCCACGGCTCGTTTCATCCTCACTGGCCACCAGCGCCTGATAGGCGGTGAGGCTGACCTTGGCATCGATCACCACCTGCTTGTCGCCCGGCAGCTGGATGATCACGTCTGGCTGAAAGCGCTGGCCATCGACACTGCTCAGGCTGACCTGGGTCAGGTACTCACGGCCCTTGCTCAGGCCGGCATGTTCCAGCACCTGCTCCAGCACCAGCTCGCCCCAGTTGCCTTGGGTCTTCTGGCCCTTGAGGGCGCGAGTCAGGTTGGTGGCCTCATCCCCTAAGCGCTGATTGAGTTGCTGCAAGCGCTCCAGCTCCTTACCCAGAGAGAAACGCTCGCGGGCCTCCTGCTGATAACTCTCCTCGACGCGTTTCTCGAAGGCCTGAATGCGCTCCTTCAATGGATCAAGCAATTGCCCCAGGCGCTGCTGACTGCTGTCGGCAAAACGCTGCTCGCGCTCGTCGAAGATCTTGCCGGCCAACTCGGCAAACTGTGCCCGCAGTTCATCGCGCGAGCCCTGCAAATCGGCCAGACGTTGTTGGTGACTGTCCTGCTGTTCGCGCAACTCCGCAGCCAACCCAGCACGTTCGGCATCCAAACGGCGCAGCTCGGCCTCCTTCTGCTCGCGGCTCTGCGCCCACTGCTGGGCAGCCTCGCGACTGGTGCTGCATTCCAGGCGCAATAATTCGGCCTCACGGGTCAGGGCCGCCAACTGCGCCTGGCTCTGGGCATGGCTGTGCAGCAGGCGCGAGGCTTCTGCACGGCTGTCCTCCAGCTGCACGCTGAAACCGTCCAGGGCCAGTTGGGTTGTGCTCAGGCGCTCATCCAGCAGCAGGCGTTCTTGCTGCAACAGTTGCAGACGTCGCTGCCATTGCCAGAGCACGGCCAACAACGGAATCGCCGCCAGGCACAGGCCCAGCAACAGGTTGGGAATATCGATGGGCATGGTCGCCTCCGGGTAAATCTGCTGGCCAGTATACCCAGCCGTCAGGGCCGCCGTACGCCGCTAAAAAAGCACTGGACAAGTTGGGAAAAACGCCCGGGAAAGGGAAAAATCAGCGTAAAAAAACCTTGCAAAAACCCCTCAGCCGCGAGCTAGAGCAAGCGCTTGGGACAATCCACAGAAGCTGTGGATAACTCAGTGGACAAGTTGCGGAAAAGCTTCCCAACCCCCAGTCAAATGGGGCTCCAAGTTAAACTGATCAATTTTTAACCATCAAAAAAACTTGTTATTTTTCATACACTTAAAAAGTCAACAAGAAGGAATGTGCACCTGTGCGCAAAATCCGTCGCAGCCCCCAGCGACGCCTCGCAATTGTGCACAAGTCTTTCAAGTCAACCCCGCCAACGCCCCTTTTTAGCGCTTCGCAGGAGCTTTAAGCGCGGCGAAAGCGCGCAGCCAGCCAGCGCGCCAGCAGCCACCACAGAAGTTCGTTTAAGCAAGGAGAAAAACGGCCCGTTGCAGCCATTTAGCGAGGGGCACGGCCAGGGCGAGGCACCGTCAGTTGCGCCAAAAACTGGCATCAGCCAATGTCACCCTGCGGACTCAGATGGAGTGACAAGGCCCCGCGGCCGTCGGCCGTTGCGTTATCCTGCGCGCCCATCCTGGCCCGTCCCGACCATGAACAAAACCCTGCTGCAGCACATCATTGTCGAACGCCTGAGTAGCGATCTATTGATCGCCCAGCGCGCCGCGCAGACGGCCTATGAGGCCGCCACCGACGTCGAGAACATCGCCGAAAACAAATACGACACCCTCGGCCTGGAGGCGTCTTATCTGGCCACCGGCCAGGCCCGGCGGATGAACGAGATCAGTCAGGCCCTCCACGCCCTGCAGCAACTGCAAGTGCGCGACTACGATGCCCTGCGCGGCATCCAGCTTGGTGACCTGGTGTTGCTGGCCGATGCCGACGATGAACAGCGCTGGTTGTTTCTCGCCCCCGATGCCGCCGGCCTCAAGGTCGAACTGGATCAGGAGTCGATCATGCTGATCACTCCCCATTCGCCCATGGGCAAAGGCTTGCTCGGCCTGGCACAGGACAGCGAGGTGAGCCTGCAGGTCGGCAACCGTCAGCAGCACTTTGGCGTGCTGGCGATTTACTAAGCCCCGACTCGAACACCCCAGCGTACCCAAACCGCCAGCGCCAATGTCGCGCTGTCGTAGCGTGCCAACCGCCCCTTCAAATCCACTGACACCGTTAACGGCCGATCATCGGTGCTAAGGCCAGGAGCGTCGCAAGCCCTGCTCGCGGTGCGCCTGCGAGCCATGTTCCAGCGCCTTGCACACGGCGCCAACCAGCAAACGGCCGGCCGCCGGCACCTGCAGGGTGTGAGGCGTGAGGACGATCAGACCGTCGCGGGCCATCTGCTCCAGACGCGGCCAGGCGCCAGCAAAATGCGCGCACAAATCGACGCCAAAGCGCGCCTCCAGGGCGGCAAAATCCAGCTGAAAATCACACAGCAGACGCTCGCTTACCGCGCGCAACAACTGCTCGTCCGGATTGCAGCGCAAACCGCGGAACAACGCCAGTTGGCCCATGGCCAGTTGCTGCTGGTAGTGCTGTACATCAGCAATGTTCTGCACGTGTAGCTCGCCGATCCGGCTGTTGGCGGCCAGACCAAGGCCGAGGTGATCACAGGCGTGACGGCTGAAGCCCTGGCAGTTGTAGTGCAGCTGGCCGTTTTCCTGGGCGACGGCCAGGTCATCGTCAGCCAGCGCGAACTGCCCCAGGCCGATATAGCCATAGCCGGCCGCCACCAGTTGTTCCACCGCATGGCGGCGCATGGCCCACTTGTCCGCCTGAGCGGCAAAACCACTGACCACCAGGCGCTGCAAGGCGCGGTAGCGACGCGGCGGATGGGCATAGTCGAAGATCCGCACGCGGCTGGGTTGTAACTCGATAATGGCCGCCACCTTGCGGGCGAAACTACTGGCGGTCTGCCAGGCCCGACCATAACCAAGATCAATGTTCACCGAACGAAAATCCAGGGCACGTGCGGCATCGATCAGCGAGCGCGTCTGCCGCGAGCTCTGGAAGTCCACCAGGGTCTCGCCATTGGCCGGGTTGATGTCCGGCACGCCGATATTGACGTGATTGAAACCCAACTGGCGCAACAGACCCATGGTCGCCCAGGAGCTGTTAGGCAGATTGATGTCGATGCTGTTGTCACCCCCCGTGTAGGGCTGGAAGTTGCAGCGGCGCTGCAGATGCTCCATCAGGCAATTGAG
>NKIE01000202.1 GCA_002256055.1 Pseudomonas sp. PGPPP3
AGCACCTTCAGCACCCAGCGGTTGAGGTCGGTCACCTCCTCCATGCACACCGAGTGCTCCATCGGGTAGTCGTGCCATTCGGGCGCATGGCCCAGCGTGGTGAGGGCCTCCAGCCCTGCCCGCCCACGCGCCATCGTCACCACACCATCGTTGCGGCCATGGCCCAGGAAGACCGGTGCACCCTGCATGGCCACGCTGCGCTCGGCCGCCGTGCTGGCCGCCATCGGCAGGTAGCCCGACAGCCCTGCCAGCCCGGCCAGGCGCTGCGGGTAGCGCAGCCCGGCCATCAGGGTGATGGCGCAGCCTTGCGAGAAGCCCGCCAGCACGATGCGGTGGGCCGGCACCCCGCGGGCGATCTCCTGGTCGAGCAGGGCATGCACCTGGGCCACTGAAGCACGCAGGCCGGCTGCGGCGTCGCGGCGCTGCAAGGCGGTGCCCAGGATGTCGTACCAGGCCCGCATGGGCTGACCGCCGTTGATGGTGACCGGGCGCACCGGCGCGCGGGGCATCACATACCGAACCGGGCCGACGGCCGACAGGTTGAAGGCGTCGCACATCGGCAGGAAGTCGGTGCCGTCGGCACCCAGGCCGTGCTGCACGATCAGCGTGGCGCGCGGCTGCTCGGGCCACCAGGCCTGCACGGCAATCTGGTAACCGGCGACCTGAAAGCAGCCCAGGCGCGTCTGCACGCCCAGGCGGTTCAACTGATAGAACGCCTGATAGGCCTGCTGCTCGGCAGTCAGCGGCTGCGCTGCGGCCAAGGGTCGCAGGCTGGCACGCAGGGAATCGGGCTGAACAGGCGCAGACATAGGCTTTTCCAAACAATGAACCGGACAATCACGGCCGTGGCCGCACGCTTTAACAGTCGGCGATATTCTGCTGTCGCGCGTGCCGTGGCAAGCTACGCCCCTCACTCAAGATAGTCCGTTCATGCACCTGCCCTCACGCAAGACCCTGCTCGCCTGCACCATCGCCCTGCTCTGGGCTGCCGCCATGGCCGGCGCCTACTGGTGGTACCAGCTGCGCTATATCCGTGCCTTTAGCGAGCAAACCACCCTGTTTGCCGGTGAGATTCTCCGGCTGCCGGCCGAGCTGGCCGGCCCCGGACCGATTCGCCTGGTGCACTTCTGGGACCCGGCCTGCCCCTGCAACGTCGGCAACCAGCAGCACCTGAGCCAACTACTGGAGCACTATGGGCCACAGGGCGTGCGCTTCTATGCCGTGCAAAAGCCGGGCAGCAGTGGTCATCTGCCACAACCACTGGCAGGCCTGCAGGCGCTCACCGACCTGCCCGGCAGCGAGCGTCTACCGGCCAGCCCGGCGGTGGCCATCTGGGACCAGCAAGGCCAACTGGCCTACTTCGGCCCCTATAGCGAGGGCGCTACCTGCACCTCAGGCAACAGCTTTATCGAACCAATCCTCGAAGCCCTCAGCGCCGGCCGCCCGGTCAGCGCCAGCAACACCCTCGCGGTAGGCTGTTTCTGCGACTGGCAAACGCCCTAAGGGCCGACAAGCGCATCAAGATTCTTTACTTGATGCCGCTATAGCAGGCACTGGCAACTGAGCTTTACTGACAGTTATTGGCTGCCAAGCACTCCAGAGGATTTATCCATGAGCAGTATGAGCAACACCGACTACAGCCTTGAGGCTCACTACCGCAAAGCCGACCGCATAATGCTCGGCGTGCTCTGGTTAATGCTCACCTACTCCCTCGGCTTGGCAGCATGGAACGGCACCTGGGGCCAAGCGCTGTTGGTTGGCGGCGGCACCCTGGCATGCATGCAGGCGCTGGCCTTGATGATTCCTGCCAGCCGTCTGCTGCGCTGCTTGATCGGCGCCGCCTTCATGGTGCTGGCCGCCCTGCAGATCAACCAAACCGGCGGCATGCTGGAGATGCACTTCGGCATCTTCGTGCTGCTGGCCTTCTTGGTCTATTACCGCGACTGGCTGCCGATTGTGGTCGCCGCCGCCGTGATTGCCGTGCACCACCTGAGCTTCTTCGCCTTGCAGCAAGGCAACGGCGGAGTCTTCCTGCTGCCCAACGGCAGCTGGCCGGTGGTGTTCCTGCACGCTTTCTACGTGGTGCTGGAAAGCGCCATTCTCGTCTACCTGGCCACCCAGACCTACGCCGAGGCGCTGGAGAGCCAGGCGCTGATGCAGACCACCGTGCACCTGACCCAACGCGACGATGCCATCGACCTGCGCTACCGCAGCCCAAGCACAGGTGATGTGGCCAAGCGCTTCAATCACTTCCTGGTGCTGCTCGACGAGCTGGTCAGCCAGGTGGTGCGCGACACCCGTGGTCTTGGCGACACCGGCCAGCACCTGGCTGCGGCCACCGACAAGCTGCGCAGCGGCGCCAGCCGCCAGCAGGACGAAACCATTTACATGAGCAGCGCCATGCAGCAGATGAGCGGCGCCATCGACGAGGTGGCCCGCCACGCCGACCAGGCGGCTCACGCAGCCCAGGGTGCCAACCGGCAAGCCAGCGAAGGCAGTGCGGCGGTCAATCACACCCACAGCGAGATCGCCAAGCTGGCGGCGCTGATCGATAACACCGACGGCGAAGTGCAATCGCTGGCCGAGCAGTCGGAGCAGATCGGCAAAGTCCTCGAGGTTATCCGCGCCATCGCCGAGCAGACCAACCTGCTGGCCCTCAACGCCGCCATCGAAGCGGCCCGCGCCGGCGACCAGGGCCGCGGTTTCGCCGTAGTGGCCGACGAGGTGCGCAACCTGGCGCAGAAGACAGCCGCCTCCACAGCGGAAATCCAGGACATCATCGGCCGCCTGCAACAAGGCAGCCGCCAGGCCGCCAGTGCCATGCAGGAGAGTCGCAGCAGCGTCAATCGCTGCGTCACCGACACCCAGCAGATCGCCCAACTATTCGGCGCCGTGGCCCAAGAAATCCACGCCATCACCCAGATGAACGAACTGATCGCCGCCGCCACGCACCAACAGGCCGCGGTCAGCGGTGAAGTCAGCCAGCACCTGGGCAGCGTGCAGCAAGTGGCCGAACAGAACGCCGTCGATGCCCAAGAACTGAACAGCGAAAGTCAGCGCCTCAGCTCACTGGCCCAGCGCCTCGCCAACCTCAGCGCTCGCTTCCAGGTCAGCGGCTGAATGCCGCTGGCGATACTGCTCCGGCGTTTGCCCGTACCAGCGGCGAAAGGCCCGGTAGAACGGTGATAACTCGGCAAAGCCGCAGGCCCGCGCCACTTCGCGCAGTGGCTCGCCAGCCAGCAACAACTCGCGGCTGCGCAGACGCCGAACCTCTTCACGCAAGCGCCGAAAACCTTGGCCCTGCTGGGCCAAGGCACGCTGTAAGGCCGCCGCAGAGAAGTCCATGGCCTGCGCACAGGTCGGCAGATCGCACCCCTGCTGCCCCAGACGCAGGCTGATCTGATAGCGCAACCGGTTGAGCAGTTGGTTCTCCTCTAACCCCGCCAATAACGCCTCGGCATGCCTGCAAAGCAGCTGCTGCAACTCCTGATTGGCAGTGCGCAGCGGCTGCTCCAGCAAGGCCCTAGGAAAGTACAGCGCATCGTGAGGCTGGCCGAACTGCGGTGTCAGGCCAAACAGCCGGCGGTGCTCGCCAAGCCGCCGCGGCGGAGTATGGCGAAAGCTCAGAGCGCTGATGCGAAAGCTGCCGTCGGTGAGTGCCGTTAGCTGTTTGCAGAACAGCTGGGCCAGGCATTCCATCTGCTGACGCAAAGAGCCAATACCCTGATAGTCGATGTCGATCACTAGGCAGGCGCTGTCGCCCTGCTCCTCTAGGCGCGCAGCAAAACCACCGGACAGCACATGCTGAAAGCGCACGAATACCTCCAGGGCTTCGCGCAACGTGGCGCTGGCCTGCTGGGCGTAGCCGAGCACATCCATCGGTCGCGGCTGCATCACTTCGCCCAGGTGCAGGCCAATATCGCTATCGCCAGTCAGGCCGGGCAACGCCTGCCAGAGCACCGGCGCCATGTCGTGCATCAGCCGCGCCTGGGCCGTGCCCGGTTGCAACGGCATGCCCTGATAGGCCTGACGGTAGACCTGCAACGGGTTCAGGCCAAGGGCCTGCAGGCCCTCATACAACAAGCGCCGCAGCGTGGCGGAATGGGTCAACGGAAGAAGATTGGCAACGGGCATGGGCACACCGAAAATAAGTGACCGAATAGTTGCCGGCTGCGCACATTCGGTCAATGCTGCACACGCCTAAGCAGGGCAAAATGCCGCCACTAATAATAAAAGGAACATCGCGGATGAAACGCAGCCTGAAAGTCCTGGTCGTCGCCATTGCCGCCGCCAGTGCTGGTGCCTGGTGGTACCTCGACAGCAAACAACCGCAGCGCGACGGCGCCGTCGACCTCGCCCACCTGCAGGCGCCAGTCAGCGTGCGTTACGACGAGCGTGGCGTGCCACACATTCAGGCGCAGAACGAGGCCGACATGTACCGCGCCCTCGGCTACGTGCATGCCCAGGACCGTCTGTTTCAAATGGAGATGATGCGCCGCCTGGCTCGTGGCGAACTGGCTGCCGTGCTCGGCCCGAAGCTGGTGGATACCGACCGCTTGTTCCGCACGCTAGGCATCCGCGCTCACGCCGACGCTTACGCGGCGAAGATGGACGCTAACAGCGCACCGAGCAAAGCCCTGGCCGCCTACCTGGATGGCATCAACCAGTACCAGGCCAGTCATCCGGCACCGCTGGAATTCGACATCCTCGGCATTCCCAAGCGCCCCTTCACCACCGCAGACACCCTCAGCGTCGCGGGCTATATGGCCTACAGCTTTGCCGCGGCCTTCCGTACCGAGCCGGTGCTGACCTATGTCCGTGACGAGCTGGGCGCCGACTACCTGAAGGCCTTCGACCTCGCCTGGCACCCCGAAGGCGTGCTCAAGCCAAGCCTGGCCGCCAATGACTGGACGGACCTCAACCGCATCGCTCAGCTCAGCCAGCAAGCCCTGGAAGACGCCGGCCTGCCGCAGTTCGAGGGCAGCAATGCCTGGGCGGTGTCCGGCAGCCGCACCGCCAGCGGCAAACCGCTGCTGGCCGGCGACCCGCACATCCGCTTTGCCGCGCCGGCAGTGTGGTACGAGGCGCAGCTGTCCTACCCCGGCTTCGAGCTGTATGGCCACCACCAGGCTCTCAACCCCGTCGCCTCGCTGGGCCACAACCGCGACTTCGGCTGGAGCATCACCATGTTCCAGAACGACGATCTCGACCTGATCGCCGAGAAGCTCAACCCGGATAACCCCAATCAGGTCTGGTACCAGGGCCAGTGGGTCGAGCTGCAAAGCCGCGCCGAGCAGATTGAGGTCAAAGGTGGCGAGCCGGTCAGCCTGACACTGCGCCGCTCACCGCACGGCCCGATCATCAATGACGCCCTGGGCACCACGGCCGGCAAGACACCGATCGCCATGTGGTGGGCCTTCCTGGAAACCGAGAACCCGATTCTCGACGCCTTCTACCAGCTCAACCGCGCCGACACCCTGAGCAAAGCCCGGGCAGCCGCCGAGAAAATCCAGGCGCCTGGCCTCAACGTGGTCTGGGCCAATGCCAAGGGTGATATTGGCTGGTGGGCCGCCGCGCAACTGCCGCTGCGTCCGGCCGGCGTTAACCCGAACTTTATCCTCGACGGCAGCAGCAGCGAGGCGGACAAGCCTGGCTTCGTACCGTTCAGCGCCAACCCCCAGGAAGAGACCCCAACCCGCGGCTATATCGTCTCGGCCCACCACCAGCCCGTACCGGCCAGCGGCATCG
>NKIE01000203.1:0-471 GCA_002256055.1 Pseudomonas sp. PGPPP3
TGTGTTAAAAAAAACAAACGCCTGTTTGCTCTCGCTACTGCCTAAGGAAGCCTGATGACCCTGAGTATTTGCATCCTCGAAACCGACAACATCCGGCCTGAACTGGTTGAGCAGTACCGCGGATACGGTTGGATGTTTCAGCAGTTGTTCGCGCGCCAGCCGATAGCCGCTGAGTTTGAGGTTTTCAATGTAGTGCAGGGCCATTATCCGGATGATTCGCGGCGCTTCGACGCCTATTTAATCACCGGCAGCAAGTATGACTCGTTCGGCCAGGATGCCTGGATTCAGACCCTGCGCACCTATGTGCTTGAGCGCTACGAGCACGGCGACAAGCTCATGGGCATCTGCTTCGGTCACCAGTTGCTGGCGTTGGTCCTGGGCGGTAAAACCGAGCGGGCCTGGCAGGGCTGGGGCGTAGGTGTGCATCAATATGAGGTGATCGAACAGCCTGCGTGGTTGCAGCCCCACGCC
>NKIE01000203.1:481-5737 GCA_002256055.1 Pseudomonas sp. PGPPP3
TCTACTTATTAGCCACCAGGACCAGGTTACCGAACCTCCGGTCAATGCCACGGTGCTGGCTAGCAGTGCGTTCTGCCCAATTGCGGCTTATTACATCGGCGATCAAGTGCTGTGCTTCCAGGGCCACCCAGAGTTTGTGCCGGATTACTCCCGCTCAATCCTGAATATTCGTCAGGATACCTATGGCGAGCAGGTTTACCAGCAAGGCATCAACAGCCTGGAACTGCAGCACCAGGGCAACATGGTGGCTGAGTGGATGATGCGTTTTGTGGCTCAGCCACGTACTCGACCGGACACTGCTGACGCTAGCTGACTAGGATGCCAGTAAGATGAGTTGCTGCTGAAAGGGGCACTGGTCGGGCAGCACCTTGACTCAAGTTGACCGGCTGCTCAGAATGCGCGCCGTTCTGCTATGGGCAAAGCTATCGAAAGGTAGTGACGCAAAGCTTCCGGTCTAACAGCGCATGCTTATGACAGCGGGGTTGCCGCCAGCCGATATCCGCAATGGATGAGGTGTGGCGCATGTTTGTGTGTTTGTTCATGGCGCCTTTTTTGAGTGCCAGTGATGCGTTGTGAATACTGTTTTAATCCTGTTGTCGGACACCTTGATGTACTGACTGTGCCAGGTGTTGGTCCCGCCCATGGCAATTGCCATATAAATCACCAATTTCAGCAGCGGGTCTTTCGTGGCGTGGATATTGCCGCATTGGGCGACAGCGAATTGTCCGTGCTGGAAGAGCTAGTCAAGACTGAGCGCAATCAGCGCAGCAAGGATAATGCCGAGCATATGGATTTCGAGCTGTTCTAAATTACAGCCAGTCCAGGCGCTTGAAGTTGGCAAACAGTGCTGTGCAGCCGACCCCGATCAGTGCCAGCACACCGAAGTAGCCGTAATGCCAAGTCAGCTCGGGCATGTTTTGGAAGTTCATCCCGTAAATCCCGGCCACAGCCGTAGGAAACGCCAGGATCGCGCTGCACCAGGCTTTGTCGGGACGATTCCAGCAACAGACCTATTTCAATGGTCTGGCTGGCGATGTCACGCAGGCCGGTGAGGTCTTCCAACAGGCGGTTGACGTGGATCGCCACATCACGAAAGTACGGCCGCATGTTTTTGTCGATAAACGGGAACGACAGGCTTTGCAGTTCTTGGCAGATCTCCACCATCGGCGCCACGTAGCGGCGCAAGCGCAGCAACTCACGGCGCAGGCTGTGAATGCGTTCGATGTCTTCTTGCCTCAATGACTGGCTGAGCACGTTTTGTTCAAGTTCATCAATTTCGCTGTGGATCAGTTCGGTGACTGGTCGGTAGTTTTCCACGATGAAGTCGAGCAGGGCGTAGAGGACGAAATCCTCGCCGTTTTCCAGCAGCAGTGGCCGCGCTTCGCAGCTCTGGCGCACCCGTGAATAGGGTGACGAATCGCCGTAGCGGGCGCTGATGATGTAGCCCTTGCCGGCAAACAAGTGGGTTTCCACGAATTCCAGTTTGCCGTCGATGCGCACCGGGTTGTAGAGCACCATAAACAACGCATCACCAAAGGTTTCCAGCTTGGGGCGGTTGTGCTGTTCGAGTGCGTCGGTGATGGCCAGTTCATGCAAATGAAACTGCTGTTGCAGGCTGTGCAGGGCCGCTGCATCGGGTTGTTGCAGGCCGATCCAGACGAAATGGTCGGGCTTTGCCGCCCAGGTACTGCCTTCGACCAACTCAATATCGGCCACTCTTTTGCCTTTGGTATACACCGCGGCGGCCACGACTCGTCCCATGCTGTGTGTTCACTCTTGCAGTTGGCGGAGGGTTTGCGGTGCCCAGCTTAACCCATCATCGATTCAGCCTTTCACTGTGTCAGGGCTGACAGGTATCCCTTGTAACCGTTAGCCTGGGTCCTTTAACGGGAGACGGTATGGATTGGGCGATGGTTTTCAAGGCCGGGCTTTGGGGCTGGCTGGCGGCCAGCAGCCTGCTGATCGGGGCATTGATTGGTTTCTACTGGCGCTTGCCACGCAAGCTGGTGGCCACGGTGATGGCTTATGGCAGCGGTGTACTGATCGCGGCCTTGTGCTTCGAGCAGATTCCCGAAGCCCAGCGCCTGGGTGGCTTGTGGCCGACCCTGACTGGTTTGTTTATTGGCGGTGCCGTTTTCGTGCTGGCGGACGAATACCTCGATCATCTTGAGGCACATCAACGCAACTGCTTGCCTGGCAAGGGCTCGTTGGTTGGGCTTTTGATTGCTGCAGGGGCCTTCCTCGATGGTATTCCTGAATCACTTGGCCTGGGTTTGGGCTTGCTCGGCGGCGGCAATATCAGTGCGGTCATGCTGGTGGCGATCCTCTTGGCCAACTTGCCGGAAGGCCTGGCCAGTGCGGCAGGCCTGAAGGGCGAGGGCCGCAGCGCCCGCTATGTGTTTGGCCTGTGGGGCGTGATTGTCCTGCTTTCCGGCATGGCGGCCATGGTGGGGCCGGCGCTGATGGCCGAGGTGTCACCGCTATGGCTGTCCTTTGCCTTGGGCTTTTCCGCTGGCGCGGTGCTGTGCATGCTGGTGGATACCCTTATTCCAGAAGCTTTTGCCGAAACCCATGCGCTCACTGGGCTGATCACCCTGGCAGGGTTTATGACCGCCTTTGCCCTAAGCCACCTGCTTTAACTGTGCACAGCGGGGCCGCGGTAGCGGCCCCTGAGGTACAATGCGCGGCGTTTTGACTTGCCTGAGAAGCTGCCATGTCCTGCTTGAGCCCTATTATCGTTGCCCTCGATTTCCCTAACGCCGCCGCAGCCCTTGCACTGGCGGCGCAACTTGATCCAGCCCAGTGCCGGGTAAAGGTCGGCAAAGAGCTGTTCACCCGTTGCGGGCCGTCGATTGTCGAAGCGCTGCAAGCCAAGGGTTTCGAGGTGTTTCTCGACCTTAAATTCCACGACATCCCAAATACCACCGCGATGGCTGTCAAGGCCGCTGCCGAGATGGGCGTGTGGATGGTCAATGTGCACTGCTCCGGCGGCCTGCGCATGATGGCGGCCTGCCGCAATGAGTTGGACAAGCTCAGCGGCGCCAAGCCGTTGCTGATCGGCGTGACCGTACTGACCAGCATGGAACGTGAAGACCTGAGCGGTATTGGTTTGGATGTCGAGCCGCAAACCCAGGTTCTGCGTCTGGCGGGGCTGGCTCAGCAGGCAGGCATGGACGGCCTGGTGTGTTCAGCGCAGGAGGCCGGTGTGCTGAAAGTGGCGCACCCGCAGTTGCAGTTGGTGACGCCGGGGATTCGTCCGGCAGGCAGCGCTGAGGATGACCAGCGCCGCATTCTGACCCCGAGTCAGGCGTTGCAAGCCGGGTCGGATTATCTGGTGATCGGCCGACCGATCAGCCAAGCCGCCAACCCGCCACAGGCATTGGCCGCAGTGCTGGCCGAACTGGCTTAAGTCGCGGATCTCATCCTGGGGCGTGCCTTTTGGCTACTCCCCAGGATTGTCTTCGGGCTATGCCTTAGCGTCCGGCATTGTTTCTCTCGACTTAGTCGACCTTCAGTACCAGTTTGCCGAAATTCTCACCGCTGAACAGTTTCAGCAGGGTTTCCGGGAAGGTCTGTAGGCCGCTGACGATATCTTCCTTGCTTTTCAGCTTGCCGCTGGCCAGCCAGCCGCCCATCTCCGCCGCTGCCTCGGCAAAGCGCGGGGCGTAGGTCATCACCACCATGCCTTCCATGCGTGCGCTGTTGACCAACAGATTCAAGTAATTGGCTGGGCCTTTGACCGCCTGCTTGTTGTTGTACTGGCTGATGGCTCCGCAAATCACCACCCGCGCCTTGAAGGCCAGGCGGGTGAGCACGGCATCAAGAATGTCGCCGCCGACGTTATCGAAGTACACGTCAACGCCTTTCGGGCATTCGCGTTTCAGTCCGGCAATCACATCCTCGTTTTTGTAGTCGATGGCGCCATCGAAGCCGAGCTCGTCAATCAGGAACTTGCACTTGTCAGCGCCGCCGGCAATGCCGACCACGCGGCAACCCTTGAGCTTGGCGATTTGCCCGGCAATGCTGCCCACCGCGCCCGCTGCACCGGAAATCACCACGGTTTCACCGGCCTTGGGTTGGCCAACGTCGAGCAGGGCGAAATAGGCGGTCATACCGGTCATGCCCAGAGCCGACAGATACAGCGGCAGCGGAGCGCGTTTCGGGTCAACCTTGTAGAAGCCCTTGGGTTCACCGAGGAAGTAATCCTGCACGCCCAGTGCGCCGTTAACATAGTCACCGACGGCAAACGCCGGGTTCTGCGAGGCGATCACCTTGCCGACGCCGAGGGCACGCATCACTTCACCCAGGCCAACCGGCGGTATATAGGACTTGGCGTCGTTCATCCAGCCGCGCATGGCTGGGTCCAGCGACAGGTATTCGTTCTTTACCAGTATCTGCCCAGGGCCGGGCTCGCCGAGGTTGGTTTCCACATAGCTGAAGGTTTCCCGGCTGGGCAGGCCTAGCGGGCGCTGAGCGAGGAGGAATTGACGGTTGAGTTGGGCAGACATGGCGGTTACTCGCAGGCAGGGAAGTTACTGTGATAGCCCGCCACAGCCATTCCAGCAAGGGCCAGCACCTTGGCAAATGGGCGCTTATCCATCTCAATGATGAAGTGCTGGGTGGCTTTATTAGTTAACTGCATAAGGCCCTAACCGAGCGCCTGATAGTGCTGCCGGTACCTACGGCGACTGGCTAGACTGCCGAGAGTTCTCCACTTGCAGATAAGGACACAGTCATGAGCATGAGTTTCTCCGGTCAGGTCGCCCTGGTAACGGGCGCCGCTAACGGAATCGGTCGCGCCACCGCCCAGGCATTTGCCAGCGAAGGCCTCAAGGTGGTGGTGTCTGACGTCGATGTGGCGGGTGGCGAACAGACGGTCGAACTGATCCGTCAGGCCGGCGGCGAAGCACTGTTCGTGAGCTGCGATGTCAGCCGCGACGCGGAGGTGCAGGCGCTGATGACCAGCGTAATCGAGGCCTACGGTCGCTTGGATTACGCCTTCAACAACGCGGGCATCGAGATCGAGAAGGGCCGCCTCAACGAAGGCAGCGAAGCTGAGTTCGATGCCATCATGGGCGTCAACGTCAAAGGCGTATGGCTGTGCATGAAGTACCAGTTGCCGCTGTTGCTGGCTCAGGGTGGCGGCGCCATCGTCAATACCGCCTCGGTTGCAGGCCTCGGCGCCGCGCCGAAGATGAGCATCTACAGTGCCTCCAAGCATGCGGTGATCGGCCTGACCAAGTCGGCGGCCATCGA
>NKIE01000204.1 GCA_002256055.1 Pseudomonas sp. PGPPP3
GGTGAACTCGGGACCGCTGATCCACTGCTCCACCAGCACCTGACTGTCGTAACGGCTGGCGTCCTGCCAGGCAGCCACCAGCGCGGCCAGATCATCGACCTTGGCCATACCGATGCTCGAGCCTTCGTGGGCCGGTTTAACAATGAGTGGGAAGCCCAGTTCAGCGGCCGCGTTAGCACAATCCTCGGCGCTGCCCAGCACCGCATGACGCGGGGTCGGCAAGCCCAGGCTTTGCCACACCTGCTTGGTGCGCAATTTGTCCATGGCCAGGGCCGAGGCGAGCACGCCGCTGCCGGTGTAAGGAATTTCCAGGCATTCGAGCAAGCCCTGCATGCTGCCGTCTTCGCCGCCACGGCCGTGCAAAACAATAAAGGCGCGGTCGATTTTCTCGCGACTCAGGTGCTGCAACAGATCCGCGCCCACATCGATACCAAAGGCATCAACACCAGCGGCCTGCAAGGCTTCCAACACGGCGGCGCCGGATTTCAGCGACACTGGGCGCTCGGCGCTCTTGCCACCGAACAACACGGCCACGCGACCAAAGGCTTTAGGGTCGAGATTGGACTTCAACACGACACTCATTTCGACTCACCTTGTTTGGACTCAAGCGCAGCAGCAAACAACGGGTGCTTGAGCAACTGCGGTGCCAGCCCGCCGATATCGCCGGCGCCCTGACAGAGGAGGATGTCGCCAGCGCGCAGCAGCGGCTTGACCAGCGGCGCCAGCTCGATGCCGCGCTCGATATAGATCGGGTCCAACTGGCCACGCTGACGAATGCTGCGGCACAGATGACGACTGTCGGCACCAGGAATCGGCGCTTCGCCGGCCGGGTAGACCTCCATCAAAAGCAGCACGTTGGCGTCGCTCAGGACCTGGACGAAATCGTCGTACAGATCGCTGGTGCGGCTGTAGCGGTGCGGCTGATAAACCATCACCAGACGGCGCTCCGGCCAGCCGGTACGCACAGCCTTGATCACGGCGGCGACTTCACGCGGGTGGTGACCGTAGTCGTCCACCAGCATCACGCTGCCATTTTCTACCGGCAACTCACCGTACACCTGGAAGCGCCGACCCACCCCCTGAAAGCCCGACAGCCCAGCGACGATGGCAGCGTCATCGACGCCCTCATCGGTGGCAATGGCGATGGTCGCCAGGGAGTTCAATACGTTGTGGTTGCCCGGCATCTTCACCGACACGTCCAGCGGCTCACGGCCGGGACGCAGCACGGTGAAATACGTCTGCATGCCGGCATGGCGAATATTGATCGCGCGCACATCGGCGTCGTCACTAAGGCCATAAGTAATGGTCGGACGGGCAATCAACGGCAGAATTTCGCGCACATGGGGGTCATCCACGCAGACCACAGCCAGGCCGTAGAACGGCAGGTTGTGCAGGAACTCGACGAAGGTTTTCTTCAACTTGTTGAAGTCGCCGCCGTAGGTGCTCATATGGTCGGCGTCGATATTAGTGACGACGGCCACCAGCGGCTGCAGGTGCAGGAAGCTGGCGTCACTTTCGTCGGCTTCGGCCACCAGGTAACGGCTGGCACCCAGCTGGGCGTTAGTGCCGGCAGCGTTCAAACGGCCGCCAATCACGAAGGTTGGATCGAGGCCGCCGGCAGCGAATACCGAGGCGATCAAACTGGTGGTGGTGGTTTTGCCGTGGGTGCCGGCCACCGCGATACCGTGGCGGTAGCGCATCAGCTCGGCGAGCATTTCGGCCCGTGGCACCACCGGAATACGCCGTTCGATGGCAGTCGCCACTTCCGGGTTGGAGGTATTCACTGCGCTGGACACCACCAGCACGTCGGCCGTGGCGGCGTTTTCGGCGCGGTGACCGATAAAGATCTGCGCACCGAAGGAGGCCAGCCGATCGGTAACCGGTGAGGCTTTCAAGTCAGAACCAGACACCTGATAACCAAGGTTCAGCAAAACCTCGGCAATCCCACACATGCCCACACCGCCGATGCCGACGAAGTGGATGCTGCGGATACGGCGCATTTCCGGTTGTGGGAACGCTTTATGGCTCTCAACCACGGGCCACCTCCAGGCAAATGTCGACCACGCTGCAGGTGGCATCCGGCTTGGCCAGACGACGAGCTGTCGCGGCCATGGTTTTCAATCGATCGGTGTGCATCAGAACCTCTGTCAGGCGCGCGGCCAAGTCGGCGGCGCCAGTCGTTGCTTGCGGCAGGAGGAAGGCTGCGCCCTCGTCCGCCAGGTAATGGGCATTGCGGGTTTGGTGATCGTCGATGGCGTGCGGCAGCGGCACCACCAAAGCCGGCAGACCGGCGGCGGCCAACTCGCTGACAGTCAGGGCACCGGCACGGCAGACCACCAGGTCGGCCCAGCCATAGGCGCGCGCCATGTCTTTGATAAAAGGCGCCACTTCAGCGCTCACGCCCTGGGCCTGATAGCGCTCGCTGGTCACCTCGGCGTGCTGCTTGCCGGCCTGGTGAAATACCTGAGGACGCAGCTCGGCGGCCAACAGGCCAAGAGCCTCGGGCAGCAACTTGTCACGCACCGGGTTGCCGGTGGTGCGGCGCTTGCTGCTGGCACTGAAGGTGTCCGGAAAGGCCTCGCACACCCGACTGGCGATGGGCGCCAGACTACGGTTGGCGGTGCCAGCGACGGCGTTTTGCTCATGAATGATCAGCGGCACACCCGCCAGCCGCGCCGCCAGACCGCCAGGGCCGGTGACATAGCCACCCATGCCCAGCACGCAGACCGGCTGTAGCTCGCGGACAATCTTGCGCGCTTGCCACAATGCCTTGAGCAACTGGAACGGCGCCTTGAGCAGGGCCAACTTGCCCTTGCCACGCAGGCCACTGACGTTGATCAGGTGCAGCGGTAAACCGGCGGCCGGTACCAGCTCATTCTCGATGCCACGCGGTGTGCCGAGCCAGTGCACGGCATAGCCGCGAGCCTTGAATTCGCGGGCACAGGCCAACGCCGGGAACACGTGACCGCCGGTACCGCCGGCCATGATCAGCACATTAGCGGCCATGGGTGAACTCCTCATCGGCGAAATCCGACTCGTCGAATTCGACTTCAGCGCTACCCAGGTGCGTGCGCCGCTCCCACTCGATACGCAGGAGCAAGCCAAGGGTGATGCAGCAGATCACCAACGAGCTGCCGCCGTAGCTGAGGAACGGCAAAGTAAGGCCCTTGGTCGGTAACAGGCCGGCGTTCACGCCGATATTGATCAGGATCTGGCCGATCCACATGATGGCCAGACCGTAGGCTACATAGGCGGCGAAGAACTGCTTGGCCTTCTCCGCCCACAAGCCGATATACAGGGCGCGCACACTGACAAACACGAACAGCGCCACGGTCAGCAGCGAGCCAAGCAGGCCCAGCTCCTCGGCCAGCACGCTGAATACGAAGTCGGTGTGCGCTTCCGGCAGGTAGAACTGCTTCTGGATGCTGTTGCCCAGCCCCACGCCCAACCACTCGCCGCGACCGAAGGCGATCAGCGCCTGGCTCAGCTGGTAGCCGGCGCCGTACTGGTCGGCCCAGGGGTCGATGAAGTTGGTCAAGCGCTGCATACGGTAGGACTGCCCAGTCATCACCACCACGCCCGCGGCCAAAACCGCGAGCACCAGCGGGATAAAGCGCAGCAGGTTGATGCCACCGAGGAACAGCATGGCAATTGCCGCGCCCATCAGCACCACGGTGGCGCCGAAGTCCGGCTCGGCCAGCAGCAAGGCGGCGATCGGCGCCAGCACGGCCATGGGTTTGATAAAGCCCATCAGGTTCTCGCGCACATCGGTCTGCCGACGGACCAGGTAGCCAGCCAGGAAGATCACGGTAAACAGCTTGGCCAACTCCGACGGCTGCACGTTGAAGATGCCGAAACCGATCCAGCGCGAGGCGCCGTTCACTTCGCGGCCGATGCCGGGGATCAGCACCAGAATCAACAAGACAAAGGCCGCCATCAGCAGTCGCCCGCCGTAGCGCTGCCACTGTGCCAGGGGCACCAGCAGGGTCAGCAGACCAGCACCCAGGCCGATGGCCAGGTAAACCAGATGACGGATCATGTGGTACAGCGGGTTGCCGGACTGCACCGCCGCCACTTCCGAGGACGCCGAGGTGATCATCACCAGCCCCAGGCCGAGCAAGCCCAGACAACCCGCCAACAGCGGGAAGTCGAGATCGATGCCGCGCGCACTGCGCAGCGGCGATGGCGCGGCCAGCAACTGGGCGAGCATCAGAGCAGCCCCCCGACAGCAGCGGCGAACAGCTGACCGCGCTGCTCAAAGTTCTTGAACATATCCAGGCTGGCGCAGGCCGGCGACAGCAATACCGCATCGCCGGCCTGCGCCAGCTCAGCAGCGCGCTGCACGGCTTCATCCAGGGTCGCCACGCGAATCAGCGGCACGCCGCTATCGGCCAGGGTGTTGGCCAGCAACTCGGCATCGCGACCCAGCAGCAACACGGCGCGGCAGTGCGCCGCCACCGGCCCGCGCAGGGCAGAGAAATCCGCGCCCTTGCCGTCGCCGCCAGCGATCAGCAGCAGCTTGCCGTCGATATCTGCGCCCAGACCTTCGATGGCCGCCAGGGCGGCGCCCACGTTGGTGGCCTTGGAGTCGTCGTAATAGGTCACGCCACGCAGCTCACGCAGCCATTGGCAGCGATGCGCCAGGCCGGTGAACTCGCGCAGGGCCGCCAGCATCGGCGCCATCGGCAGGCCGGCGGCATGGCCCAAGGCCAGGGCCGCCAGGGCGTTGGCCTGGTTATGGGCGCCACGCATTTTCAGCTCGCGCACATTCAGCAGTTTGTCGAACTGGAAGGCCAGGTACTTCTCGCCGCCCTCCTCAATCAAGCCGAAGGCTTTGAAGTCCGGCTTGTTCAGGCCAAAGCTCCAGCATGGCTGACCTTCCGCCAACAACGGCCGCGACAGGGCATCCTGGCGATTGACCACGACCTGACGGGCACCACGGAAAATTCGGTGTTTGGCCAGGTGATAGGCCGGCATGCCGCTGTAGCGATCCATGTGGTCTTCGCTGACATTCAGGCAGGTGGCCACTTCGGCATTCAGCTGATCAGTGCATTCCAGCTGGAAGCTGGACAGCTCCAGCACATAGAGTTCGATGTCGTCGGCTAGCAGGTCCAGCGCCGGGGTACCGAGGTTGCCACCGACCGCCACGCGCTTGCCAGCCGCTGCCGCCATCTCACCAACCAGGGTGGTAACAGTACTTTTCGCATTGGAGCCCGTGATGGCGATGACCGGTGCCTTGACATTACGGGCAAACAACTCGATATCGCCGGACATTTTCACGCCACGCGCGGCCGCCTGCTGCAACGCTGGGGTGGCCAGGGCCAAACCAGGGCTGACCAGCAGCTCGTTTGCACGACAGAGAAACTCCACGTCCAACTCGCCACAACGCACCTCAACCTGCGGAAACTCGGCACGCAATGTGGCCAGCTCCGGTGGATTGGCACGGCTATCAGCCACGGCAAAGGGCAAGCCCTTGCGTGCGAGGAAACGCACCAGAGACATGCCGCTCTTGCCGAGGCCGACAACGATGCGGAAGTGGTCAGACGCGATCAGGCTCATACAATCCTCAGCGCAGTTTCAAGGTGGCAAGACCGATCAGCACCAGAATCACGGTGATGATCCAGAAGCGCACAATCACGCGCGGCTCCGGCCAGCCTTTCAGTTCAAAGTGATGATGGATCGGCGCCATACGGAACACGCGCTTGCCGGTCAACTTGAAGGAGGCGACCTGAATC
>NKIE01000205.1 GCA_002256055.1 Pseudomonas sp. PGPPP3
CAACTCCCGAAAAACGCCGAGAAACTCCTGCTGCTCGCGGTATTCACCGGCATCGACCACCTCGCCATTGGCCACGGTGGCTGGGTAATCAGCGCCCAGGTAGCCCAACAGGTGCAAGGCACGGGCGGCAGGCTCGGCGCTGGCGGCCCATAACGGCGCGCTCAACAAGGCCAGCAGAGAAAACACAACACAACGGACCAGACGGGCAGACATAAGCAAAGCCAAATGAGAATCGAATTGATTTATTATCCGCCTCTCCGCTCAGCCACTCAAGCCTGATGGCTTGTGACCGGATGTCACAGCGTCTGCCTGTTAGTTAGAGCCCCGGTGAATGGTTGCCAGCAACCCTGCGGCGGCGATAAACATCAGGGCAAAACTGCGATTGAGCAGCCGCTGCTGGCGTGGCGAGCGCAAGGCGCGCAGGACCTTGGCCGCCAGGCCGGTGTAGCCGGCCATGACGATCAGATCGACGCCTACCATGGTCGCCGTCATGCTCAGGTACTGCGGCAGTAACGGCGCCTCGGGCTGCAGAAACTGCGGCAACACAGCGAGAATAAACACCACCGCCTTGGGGTTGCTGGCATTCACCAAAAAGCCGCGCAGCACCAGAGTCAGCGGCCGGCCCACGGGCCGCGGTGCGGACTCATCCGCCAGATTGCCGGGCAAGGCCCGCCACTGCGCCAGCGCCAACCAGAGCAGATAGACCACACCAAACCACTTGATCAGACCGAAAGCCATGGCCGAGGTCGCCAGCAGCGCGCCGACACCGGCGGCGACAATGGCGATCTGTAGCACCAACGCCAGCTGCAGGCCGATGGCATTCCAGTAGCCGCGACGGAAGCCGTATTGCAGGCCACACGACATCGAGGCGATCGCCCCGGCACCCGGCGACAGACTGATCAGCCAACACGCCACGAAGAAGGCCAGCCAGGTCTCGAAAACCATAATTACACTCGCAGAAAAAACAAAGGGCAGGCTCGTAAGCCTACCCCTTGTGGTGACACGCGCCCAGATATCTAGGCGGTTGCGGACTTAGTCCGGCGAGCCTTTGTGCAGCTCGACTGGATTGGCCTTTTTGCCGCGCGAGGTGCGGATGCGAATGTTGATCGCTTCCACCGCCAGCGAGAACGCCATAGCGAAGTACAGATAACCCTTCGGCATATGCACATCACACGCCTCGGCCACCAGCAAGGTGCCAACCATGATCAGGAACGACAGCGCAAGGATCTTCATCGACGGGTGCTTCTCGATAAAGTCGCTGATCGTGCCAGCGGCCAACATCATCACCAACACCGAGATGATGATCGCTGCGACCATCACTGGCACATGCGAAACCATGCCCACAGCGGTGATCACCGAGTCGAGGGAGAAGATGATGTCGATGATGGCAATCTGCAGGATCACGGCCATAAAGCCACGAGCCTTGCCGCCGGTCTCAACGGCGTGCTCTTCACCCTCAAGGCTGGTGAAGATTTCCGTGCTGCTCTTGAAGATCAGGAACAAGCCACCGAAGAACAGGATCAGATCGCGGCCGGAGATGCCCTGCCCAAAGACCGTAAACAGGTCGTTGGTAAGCTGCATGACCCAGGTAATCGACAACAACAGCAAAATCCGCGTACCCATGGCCAACGCCAGACCGAAGAAACGGCCTTTGGCCTGCTGATGCTTGGGTAGACGACTCACCAGAATCGAAATGAAGATGATGTTGTCGATACCCAGAACGATTTCCAGGGCCGTCAGGGTGAGAAAGGCAACCCAGATTTCCGGGTTAGTCAGCCATTCCATGTGTCAGTGCCTCGATAGGTGAAGTTAAAAAAGCCGCGCATTGAACTACAGCGCACCTCAATCGGCTTGCGCTAATTGTTGTTCAAGTGTTTCAAGTTGTTCCAACGCTGCCATCCAAGCCTCTTCCAGCTCGCCCTCGCGACTCTTCAGCTTAGCTTGCTCGGCCAGGGCATCGCGTAGCTCGTCCTTGCGCGCGGCCTCGTAGATGGCCCCATCACCGAGCTTGGCTTCGACGCTGGCGAGCTGCTCGTGCAGTTGACCGAGGGCCTTTTCCAGCTTCTCGGCTTCGCGCTTGTGCGGTGCCAACTGCTGACGCAAGGCCGCAGCAGCCTGGCGCTGGGCGCGCTTGTCGGTTTTGTCGGCGGCGGGTTCGCTACTGCTGCCCGGCTGCTGACGCAGACGGAAGTCGATCAGCCAGCGGGCGTAGTCTTCCAGGTCCCCATCAAACTCCTGCACGCGGCCATCGGCCACCAGCAGAAACTCGTCAGTGGTGCTTTTCAACAGATGACGGTCGTGGGAGACCACCAGTACCGCACCAGCGAAATCCTGCAAAGCCATGGTCAGGGCCAGGCGCATTTCCAGGTCGAGGTGGTTGGTCGGTTCGTCGAGCAGCAACAGGTTGGGCTTGTCCCAGGCAATCAGGGCCAGGGCCAGACGGGCCTTTTCGCCACCGGAGAAATTCACCACCGGCTCGTCGCAACGCGGGCCACGGAAGTCGAAACCACCGAGGAAATCGCGCAGAGTCTGTTCGCGCTCGGTGGGCGCCAGGCGCTGCAGGTGCAGCAACGGGCTGGCGCGGTCATCAAGGGAGTCCAGTTGGTGCTGGGCGAAATAGCCGACCACCAGGTTTTCGCCGCGCTGCAAACGCCCGGATAACGGCTGCAACTCGCCAGCCAGGGTCTTGATCAGGGTCGATTTGCCGGCGCCGTTGGGGCCCAACAGGCCGATCCGCGCACCCGGCGTCAGCTGCAGCTTGACCTTCTCCAGCACGGCGCGTTCGCCATAGCCGAGGCGGCCTTCACTCAAGTCCAGTAATGGACTGGAAATCTTGTCAGCTTCGCGGAAGCTGAAATCGAAGGGTGAATCGACATGGGCCGGCGCCAGCTCTTCCAGACGTTCCAGGGCCTTGATCCGACTCTGTGCCTGACGGGCCTTGGTGGCCTGAGCCTTGAAGCGGGCAATGAATTTCTCCATGTGCGCGCGTTGTGCCTGCTGCTTGTCGTACGCCTGCTGCTGCTGTGCCAGACGCTCGGCACGGGCGCGCTCGAACGCCGAATAGCCGCCGCGGTAGAGATTGATGCGCTGCTGCTCAAGGTGCGCGACCTGATCGACCACCGCATCGAGAAAGTCGCGGTCGTGGGAGATCAGCAGCAAGGTGCCCGGATAGCTCTTCAACCAGCCTTCCAGCCAGATGATTGCATCGAGGTCCAAGTGGTTGGTCGGTTCATCGAGCAGCAACAAGTCGGACGGGCACATCAGCGCCTGCGCCAGGCTCAGGCGCATACGCCAGCCACCGGAAAAATCGCCGACCGGCAGGCTCATCTGCGCATTGCTGAAACCCAACCCGGCCAGCAGCTTGCGTGCCCGCGCATCGGCGCTGTAGCCGTCGGCACTGTCCAGTTCGGCATGCAGGCGCGCCAAGGCGCTGCCGTCATGGGCCAGCTCAGCGGCAGCCAAATCATGCTGCACCCGGCGCAAGCGCTCGTCGCCGTCCAGCACATAGTCCACGGCCAGGCGGTCAAGGGTCTCGACCTCCTGACGCATGTGGGCAATGCGCCAATCAGCAGGCAACAGGCAATTGCCGGCGTCCGGCGTCAGCTCGCCACGCAAGAGGGCGAACAGGCTGGATTTGCCGGCGCCGTTGGCACCGATCAAGCCGACTTTCTGGCCGGGGTGCAGGGTCAGCTCGGCGTCTTCTAGCAGACGCAGCGGGCCACGCTGTAGAGTGAGGTTTTCGAGTCGAATCATAATGGCGGCGGAGTCTACCAGCTTCGTCCTGCCCTTGCCCGGGAAGCACCATGCCATCTGACCTGTGGGATTTTGCCCAACGCCTGTACGGGCGTCCGGGTGTGGAGCACGCCTGCCTGCAGTTGCAAGAGGCCGGCGCCGATGTCTGCCTGCTACTCTGCGGCGCTTGGCTGCAACAGCGCGGCGTGGCCTGCACACCGGCACGCCTGGCCCACCTGCAGGCCATCGCTCAGCCGTGGCAAACAGAGGTGATCAGCCCGCTGCGGCAACTGCGGCAAAACTGGCGCACGGCTGCACAGCGGCAAGCGCCATTGGCCGCATTACGGGAACGTCTGAAGGGGCTGGAGCTGGATGCCGAGCAACAACTGCTGCTGGCCCTGCAAGCCTGCGCACACGACTGGGCGCGAGCAAGTGAAAACGCTGTACCGGCCTGGCTAGAGGCGCTGGCCGGTACAGACGCTAACCCCGACGCGCTCCAACTGCTGCGCGCCGAGGCGATGCAGGCTTAGGAAGCGCTGCTGGTGCTATCGGCAACTACCGGCTGAGGCGCAGCTGCTGACGCGACCGGCTTGGCTGCCGGGGCTTTTTTCACGGCTGCCGGACGGGCCGCAGGCTTGGCGGCTGCTTTTGGTGCAGCGGGCTTCACCGGTGCCTTAACAGCAGGTTTAGCGGCAGGTTTGCTGGCAACCGCTTTAGCAGCAGGTTTAGCCACGGCCGGCGCTTTAGCGGCTACAGGCTTGGCAGCAGGCTTACGCGCTGCGGGTTTGGCCGCAGGCGCCTTGGCTACAGCAGCTTTTACAGCCGGAGCTTTGGTAGCAGGAGCTTTGGCGGCAGGGGCTTTTTTCACTGCCACGTTGGCTACCGGGGCTGCCGACTTGGCGGCGCGTACATCGAGGGCTTTGGCGGCGGCCTCCTTGACCTTACCAACCCCTTGGGCCAGTTTCAGACTTTCTTGGGCATCGCGCTTGAGCTGGGCAATGTAGGTGCGCGTCTCGGCCTGACGCTCTTGCAGACCATCCAGCAGCGACTCCAGCTCTTCAATGGCGTCCTTGGCTTTGGCTTGCGCTTTGGCCTTGCCCGCAACTGCGGCGTCTTGCAATTTGGTCCGAGCCTTGTGCAGCAGGTCCTGGCCTTTGCCGCGCTGCTTCTCCAACTTGGCGAGCATTTTCTCGGCGTCAACCAAGGCTTCGCTGCACGCGTTTTCCAGATGCTCAAGCAAGCTCTGGGAGAGGTGTTGCAACAAGTGCAGCGGCGTACTTACAGGGTTCTTTTTGGCGGACATGGAAAGCCTCCTGGCGTGTGATGTGCGCCCATCTTAGGCCGCCTCGGGCCACTCGCCAACCTCAGGTTGAGCGGCCGGTCAAGACTGGCATAATCAACGGACCCTTTCGCGGAGAACCCCTATGCCCCGTCGCCTGTTACTGCTCCTCTGCCTGCTTGCACCACCACTGCTGGCAGCCGACGCTACCGAGGAGCATGACCTGGCTTACAGCCTTGGCGCCCGACTGGGCGAGCGCTTGCGCGACGAGGTACCCGATCTGCAACTGGAGGCGCTGCTCGACGGCCTGCGCCAGGCCTATCGCGGCCAGCCACTGAGTGTCGACAGCGCGCGCATCGAACAACTGCTGAATGAGCACGAACAGCGCCTGGCTGCCGCGCCCGCGGCTGTCGATGCCGCGAGCGAACGGGCCCGACGCGCCGAAACGCGTTTTATAGTCAACGAAAAAGCCAAAGCCGGTGTCCGTGAATTGCCCGGCGGCATCCTGCGCAGCGAGTTGCGCGCCGGCAGCGGAGTCAAACCCAAAGTCAACAGCAAGGTTCAGGTGCGCTATGTCGGGCGTCTGGCGGATGGCAGCGTGTTTGACCAAAGCGAGACACCGCAGTGGTTCCGCTTGGATAGCGTGATCAGTGGCTGGCGCGTGGCGCTGCAGGAGATGCCGGTCGGGGCCAAATGGCGCCTGGTGCTCCC
>NKIE01000206.1 GCA_002256055.1 Pseudomonas sp. PGPPP3
GCCCTTGCTCACGCCTTCGTCGCGGACCTTGTGGTTCAGCTCGCCGAGGAAGTCGACCTCGTGCTGGGTGTTCCAGTTGATGCCCTTGCCGCCGTTGCCGTTCTTGTCCAGCAATGGGCCGAGGGAGCTGAACTTCTTGTACACGTTCGGGTAGTCACGCTCGACTACGCGCATGTTCGGACAGTTCTTGCCCGGAATCGGCGCTTCGCCTGCGGTTTTCCAATCGATGCCACCAAACGGCTGGGCCAGTTCGCCCGGGCTGTCGTGCAGCAACGGAGTGGTGACCAGGTCCTGCTCGACGCCGAGGTGGCCTACGGACATTTCCGAGAAGCGCTTGGCGATGCCCTTGTAGATTTCCCAGTCGGAACGCGATTCCCACGCCGGATCAATGGCCGCCGACAGCGGGTGAATGAACGGGTGCATGTCCGAGGTGTTCATGTCGTCTTTCTCGTACCAGGTTGCCGTCGGCAACACGATGTCCGAGTAGACGCAGGTGGAGGACATGCGGAAGTCCAGAGTGGTGACCAGATCGAGCTTGCCGATCGCGCCTTCGTCCACCCACTCGACATCGTTGGGCTTGAAGCCGCCACGCTTGCCGAGGTCTTCGTTCATCACGCCGTTCTTGGTGCCCAGCAAGTACTTGAGCATGTACTCGTGACCCTTGCCCGAGCTGCCCAGAAGGTTGGAACGCCAGATAAACATGTTGCGCGGGAAGTTGTTCGGGTGATCCGGCTGCTCACAGGAGAAGCGAAGCGAACCGTCCTGCAACGACTTGGTCACGTAATCGACCGGCGACATACCGGCTGCGGCCGCGTCACGTGTGATCTGCAACGGGTTGCGATTGAGCTGTGGCGCGCTCGGCAACCAGCCGCCACGTTCGGCGCGGATGTTGTAGTCCAGGGCGTGCTCGGGGAACTGCGACTTGTCGGCCAGCGGCGAGAGCACTTCGTGCATGCTCATCTTCTCGTGGCGCCACTGCGAACTGTGGTTGTAGAAGAAGCTGGTGCCGTTCATCTGCCGTGGTGCCGGGCTCCAGTCCAGGCCGAAGGCCAATGGCAACCAACCGCACTGCGGACGCAGTTTTTCCTGCCCTACATAGTGAGCCCAGCCACCGCCGGTCTGACCTACGCAACCACACAACATCAGCATGTTGATCAGGCCGCGGTAGTTCATGTCCATGTGGTACCAGTGGTTCATCGCCGCACCGACGATGATCATGGAACGACCCTTGGTCTTGTCGGCGTTGTCAGCGAACTCACGGGCGATCTGGATCGCCTTCTCACGGCTGACGCCGGTGATCAGTTCCTGCCAGGCTGGGGTGCCCGGTACGCTGGCATCGTTGTAGTCCTTGGCGACGTTGCTGCCACCCAGGCCACGGTCGATGGCCAGGTTGGCGGCCGAGAGGTCAAACACGGTGGCGACCTTCGCCTGGCTACCGTCAGCCAGGGTGATGGTGCGCACCGGCACACGACGCAGTTGCACGGCTTCGCCGGCCACGTGCTGGAAGTGCTCGTGGGTCTGGCCGCCGAAATACGGGAACGCCACTTCGGCCACGCCTTCGCCGATCAGGCTCAGTTGCAGGTCGATCTCGCGGCCTTCGCCGCCTTCCAGGGCCTGGATGTTCCACTTGCCCTTCTGGCCCCAGCGGTAGCCGATCGAACCCAGCGGCGACACCAGCTCATTGCTGTTGGCGTCCAGGGCGATGGTTTTCCACTCGGGGTTGTTCTCTTGACCGAGGTTGTCGGCGAGGTCGGAGGCACGCAGGAAGCGGTCCGGCTGGTAGCTACCCTCAGCGTGATCCTTGAGCAGCACCAGCACCGGCAAGTCGGTGTAGCGCTTGGCGTAATCCTTGAAGTAGGCGCTCGGCTTGTCGAGGTGGAACTCTTTGAAAATAACGTGGTTGAACGCCTGCGCCAGCGCCGCATCTGTGCCCTGCTTGGGGTTCAGCCAGAGGTCGGTGAGCTTGGCCACCTCGGAGTAGTCCGGGGTGATGGAGACGGTCTTGGTGCCCTTGTAACGCACTTCGGTGAAGAAGTGCGCATCCGGCGTGCGCGTCTGCGGCACGTTGGAGCCCCAGGCGATGATGTAGTTGGAGTTGTACCAGTCGGCCGATTCCGGCACGTCGGTCTGCTCGCCCCACACCTGCGGCGAGGCTGGCGGCAAGTCGCAGTACCAGTCGTAGAAGCTCAGGCACACGCCGCCAATCAGCGACAGGTAACGAGAACCCGCGGCATAGCTGACCATCGACATGGCCGGGATCGGCGAGAAGCCGACCACGCGGTCCGGGCCGTGCTGCTTGACGGTGTAAACGTTGGCCGCGGCGATGATTTCATTGGCTTCGTCCCAGCTGGAACGAATAAAGCCACCCATGCCGCGTTTGCTCTTGTACGACTCGGCCTTGACCGGGTCGGAGACGATGCTGGCCCAAGCCTCCACCGGCGCCATGGTCAGGCGCGCTTCACGCCACAACTTGAGCAGCGGCTTGCGGATTTTCGGGTACTTCAACCGATTGGCGCTGTAGATGTACCAGCTGTAGCTGGCACCACGGGGACAGCCGCGCGGTTCGTGGTTAGGCAGGTCGTTGCGGGTACGCGGGTAGTCGGTCTGCTGGGTTTCCCAGGTGATCAGGCCGTTTTTCACGTAGATCTTCCACGAGCAGGAACCCGTGCAGTTCACCCCGTGGGTGGACCGCACGATCTTGTCGTACTGCCAGCGGGCGCGATAGACGTTTTCCCAGTCGCGGGACTCCTGACGAGTCTCGCCGTGGCCGTCGGCAAATTCACCCTGCTTGCGATTGAAGAAACGCAGTTGGTCGAGTAAGTGGCTCATTTTCTTTCCTCTCAGGCCGGCGGCGAAATAGCCGCCACCGGCACAGTCAATAACGGTTCAGGCGTTGACCCAGATTCTTAACAAGGCATCTCTGCGCCTTTGCGTGCATAGCTCCACCAGGTCAGCAAAATGCAGCTGACGTAGAAGCCGATGAACACATACAGGGCCATTTGCGGGCCGCCGGTCAGGGCCATCGAAGAGCCAAAGGATTTCGGGATAAAGAAGGCGCCGTAGGCCGCAATGGCCGAGCTGAAGCCCAATACGGCAGCGGCTTCCTTACCGGCGTTCTTGCCGGCCTGCTCCTGGGCTTGCTTCGATTGCCCGGCGCTGAGGCGTTCGTGCAGGGTGCGGAAGATCACCGGGATCATGCGAAAGGTCGAACCGTTGCCCACACCGGTGGTGACGAACAGCAACATGAACATGGCCAGGAAGCCGTAGAAGCTGCCTTCACTGCCGGCCTGCGGCAGAAAGTGCAGGACGCCAAACACCGCAGCGATCATCACCACGAAGTTCCACAGGGTGACGCGGGCGCCGCCCATCTTGTCGGCCAGCCAGCCGCCGACCGGGCGAATCAACGCGCCAACCAAGGGTCCCAGGAAGGCGAACTTGAGCGGATCGACGCCCGGAAACTGGGTCTTGATCAGCATCGGGAAGCCGGCGGCAAAGCCAATGAACGAACCGAAGGTGGCCAGGTACAACCAGCACATCAACCAGTTGTGCTTGCGCTTGAAGATCACCGCCTGCTCGCTGAACGAGGCCTTGGCGCTGGACAGGTCATTCATGCCAAACCAGGCCGCAATGGTCACTGCGAGGATGAACGGCACCCAGATAAAGCCGGCGTTCTGCAACCACAGCTGGCTGCCGTCTGGCAGATTCTGCGGGGCACCACCAAGGGCACCGAAGATACCCAGGGAGATCACCAGCGGTACGCCGAACTGCATCACCGACACACCGAGGTTACCCAGGCCCGCGTTCATCCCCAGTGCAGTGCCCTGCTGGGCCTTGGGGTAGAAGAAGCTGATGTTGGACATGCTCGACGCGAAGTTACCGCCACCGAAACCGCACAACAGGGCGATCAGCACGAAGACGTTGTAGGAGGTGTTCGGGTCCTGCACGGCAAACCCCATCCACAGCGCCGGTGCCAGCAAGGACGCAGTGCTCAGGGCCGTCCAGCGGCGGCCGCCGAAGATCGGCACCATAAACGAATAGAAGATCCGCAAGGTGGCACCGGACAGGCCCGGCAAAGCCGCCAGCCAGAACAGCTGATCCGTGGTAAAGGTGAAGCCGATGCTGTTGAGACGGACGATCACCGTGCTCCACACCATCCATACCGCGAACGCCAACAGCAGCGCCGGGATTGAGATCCACAGGTTGCGGGTGGCAATCGCCTTGCCGCCGGCGGCCCAGAAGTGACTGTCCTCCGGGCGCCAGTCGGTAATCACCGGCCCCTGTTTGGGCACTGCGCCCGTCACCGCATTTTTTGTGGCTGACATGGTCTTTCTCCTAGAACGAATCAGGCGTCGCCAGGCAGCGGGCTTTGTGCCCCGCTACCCATCATTGGGGTTTTGCGCACTTCGCTGAGGTACATCCAGATCAGCGAGACCCAGACCACTCCGTACATCAACATGAAGCAGGACGAGCGCACGCCGGTGAGGTCCACCAGGGCGCCAAACATGATCGGCAGGACGAAACCACCCAGGCCGCCGGCCAGGCCGACGATGCCGGAGATGGCGCCCATGTTTTCTGGGTAGTCGTTGGAGATGTACTTGAACACCGAGGCCTTGCCGAAGGCGAAGGCGATACCAACCACAAACAGCAGCACGGTGAAGACAGTAGGGCTCAGGCCAATATGGAAGTTCTGCGGGCCGTTGACGGTCTGCACCACCATCTCGGTCGGCGGATAGGAGAGCAGGAACAGGCAGATCCAGCTCACCCACATCACCCACCAGGTCACGCTGTGGGCGCCCCACTTGTCCGACATCCAGCCGCCAAAAGCGCGCAACACACCACCCGGCAGGGAGAAGCAGGCTGCCAGCAGCGCGGCGGTTTGCAGGTTGAAGCCATATTCGGCCACGTAGTACTTAGTCATCCACAGGGCCAGAGCCACATAACCGCCGAAGACGATCGAGTAGTACTGGCAGTAGCGCCACACTTTCGGATCTTTCAGGGTGCGTAGCTGATCGGCCAGCGACACCGAACTCGGCACGCGATGCGCCTTGTTCTCATAGGTGGTAAACCAGAACAGCAGCGCGGTGATGAACATGATCGCCGAGTAGACCTTGGGCACCATCTGCCAACTGGCGGCAGCGATGATGGCCGGGGCGACAAACTTGGTCACAGCAGCACCGGCGTTACCGGCACCGAATATACCCATGGCCGTGCCTTGGGTAGATTTATCAAACCACTTGGCGACGTAGGCAATGCCCACCGAGAACGAGCCGCCGGCCAGGCCGACAAACAGGCCGAGGACCAGGAAGTGCCAGTACTCAGTGGCCAGGCTGATCATGTAGATCGGCAGCACGCACACCAGCATCAGAATAAAGAACACAATGCGCCCACCGCACTTGTCGGTCAGCAAGCCCAGCGGCAGACGAATCAGCGAGCCGGTCAGCACCGGTGTGGCAGCCAGCAAGCCGAACTGGGTTTCGTTCAGCTGCAGCAGCTCCTTAACCGGCACACCAAGGACGGCGAACATCATCCAAACCATGAAACAGACCGTGAATGCCAGGGTACTCATCCCCAACACCAAGCCTTGTTGAACGTTCACACTCGCCATGACGGACTCCTAATCCGGTTACCATGGCTCGCACACTAGGTAGTCAGAGGCCGGGCAAAATTGACCTGGGTCAAGTCGCACCCAGGTGACAAACCCCTTCCCTGCGCCCCTCTAC
>NKIE01000207.1 GCA_002256055.1 Pseudomonas sp. PGPPP3
CAAGCCACAGGTCACGCGTTTTAAAGGCCTGGGTGAAATGAACCCGCCGCAGCTGCGCGAAACCACCATGGACCCCAACACCCGCCGCTTGGTGCAGCTGACCCTGGACGACTTCAGTGTCGCCGAAGAAATCATGGACATGCTGCTGGCCAAGAAGCGCGCTGGCGACCGCAAGACGTGGCTGGAGTCCAAAGGCAATCTGGCCGAGGTTCTGCTGTGAAGACAGGCCTGTGCCTGTTGCTCGTCTGCTTGGCCGCCGTGGTGCAGGCCGCGCCTGCGAACAAACCCTTGCAGTTGCTGGAGGAGCGTCCGGTGGCGGCCATGACCGGTGGCAACCTGTCGGGTCTGGCCTGGTGCCAGGGCGCGCTCTGGGCGCTGTCGGATCGCGACGACCGCCGGCTGTATCGCCTGCATGCCAAACCAGGCATCTGGCAGGCAGAGGTTGAACAGTTCAGCGCACCGCTGGCACCGCCCAGTGGTTTGTCCTGGGGCCAGCAAGTGGGCAACTGGGGCGTGGGCATCGTGCGTGGTGGTGAGCTGGATTTTGAGGGCTTGAGCTGTGATGCCGCCGGCAACCGCTATCTGGTCAGCGAAGCCCAGGTTGCGGTGCTCAAATTGCCGGTCGAAGGTTCGCCCAGCTGGTTGCCGATGCCGGCTAACCTCGTCAGCCAGGCGCGGGTGAGCGGGTTGTTCTGGCAGTTTAACGGCCTGGTCGAGGGCTTGGCCGTGGACCCTGCCGGTACACGTCTGTGGCTGGCTGCCGAGCGCCAGAATCGCGGTCTGCTGGCGCTGCAACAACAGACTTCAGGCTGGGCCTGCGCGCAGAGCTGCGTACTGCTCAGTGAGAGCGCCTATCAGCGTGCGCCTGCGCAAATGGGGGGCGAGCGCCTGCCCGTGGATTTTGCTGACCTGGCGTTTTTTGCCGGCAAATTGTTCACACTGGAACGTCTGCAATTACAGGTCTGCCGGCGCAATCCGGCGGACGGTGCGGTGGAGCGCTGCTGGTCGTTTGCCGACACTGCGCTGGCCGAGGCACGTCGCTATCCGTTGCCGTACGGCGTGGCAGAAGCTCTGGCGGTGGATGCCGAGGGTGCCTGGATCGGCCTCGACAACGGTGCCTCCATGGGCGGTGAGGACTACGCCCGCGGAGATGGCGAGCGGCGGCCGATCATCTGGCGCTTCGCCGCGCCAGACGGCGGCTGGGGAGCCTCGTCATGAGTACGCCAACGCCTGGTCGCACGGCCGGCAAGGTCATGTGGATCGTCGCCTGGTTGCTGGGGCTGTTTCTCGCCACGCGTTTTTTTGCCCAGTGGCAAGACACCCAGCGCAATCCCAATCAGCAGCCTGAGTCCGCCGTGGGCAGCGGTTATACCGAGGTGCGCCTGGCCAGTAATGGACAGGGGCATTTTCTCGCCAGCGGTCTGATCAACGGCGAAGCGGTGGAGTTTCTCCTCGATACCGGCGCCACCGATGTGTCCATCCCGGCGGCCCTGGCCGAGCGCCTCGGCTTGCCCCGTGGTGCGCCGATCAGCCTGCATACCGCCAATGGCACCAGTACGGGCTACCGCACGCGTCTGACCAGCCTGCAGCTGGGCGACATTCTACTCAGCGATGTGCGCGCCCTGATTGCGCCCGGCATGCACGGCGAAGAAGTGCTGCTCGGCATGAGCGCCCTGAAACAACTCGAATTTACCCAGCGCGACGGCACCTTGCTGCTGCGCCAGACCACTACGCAATGAGGCACGCATGAGCGATTCTCTGGACCTGAGCCTGGACGGCGTCGAGCGGCGCTCCCTGGCCGACTTTACCGAGCAGGCCTACCTCAACTATTCCATGTACGTGATCATGGACCGCGCCTTGCCGCACATCGGCGACGGCTTGAAGCCGGTGCAGCGGCGTATCGTCTATGCCATGAGCGAGCTGGGCCTGGACGCTGACTCCAAGCACAAAAAATCCGCGCGCACCGTCGGTGACGTGCTGGGTAAGTTCCACCCCCACGGCGACTCGGCCTGCTACGAAGCCATGGTGCTGATGGCTCAGCCGTTCAGCTACCGCTACACCCTGGTCGACGGCCAGGGCAACTGGGGTGCGCCGGATGATCCCAAGTCGTTTGCCGCCATGCGTTACACCGAGGCGCGCCTGTCGCGTTACTCGGAGGTGCTGCTGACCGAATTGGGCCAGGGCACCGCCGACTGGGTGCCGAACTTCGACGGCACTCTGGACGAACCGGCCGTACTGCCGGCGCGCCTGCCCAATATTCTTCTTAACGGCACCACCGGCATCGCCGTGGGCATGGCCACTGACGTACCGCCGCACAACCTGCGCGAAGTCGCCACCGCCTGCGTGCGCTTGCTCGATGAGCCGGATGCCACGGTCGAGCAGCTGTGCGAGCACGTCCTCGGCCCGGATTATCCGACCGAGGCGGAGGTCATCACCCCGCGCAGCGACCTGCTGAAAATCTACGAAACAGGCAAGGGCTCGGTGCGTATGCGCGCCGTGTACCGCGTCGAGGACGGCGACATCGTGGTCACCGCGTTGCCGCATCAGGTCTCCGGAGCCAAGGTGCTGGAGCAGATCGCCGCACAGATGCAGGCCAAGAAGCTGCCGATGGTTGCTGACTTGCGCGACGAGTCGGACCACGAGCACCCGTGCCGCATCGTCATCATCCCACGCTCCAACCGCGTGGATGCCGACGAGCTGATGCAGCACCTGTTCGCCACCACCGAGCTGGAAAGCACCTACCGGGTCAACATCAACATCATCGGCCTGGACGGCAAGCCGCAGCTGAAGAACCTGCGCACCTTGCTGAGCGAATGGTTGACCTTCCGCATCGGCACCGTGCGCCGCCGTTTGCAGTTCCGCCTGGATAAAGTCGAGCGCCGCCTGCACCTGTTGGACGGCTTGCTGGTCGCCTTCCTCAATCTCGATGAAGTGATCCACATCATCCGCACCGAGGAGCAGCCCAAGCAGGTGCTGATGGCCCGTTTCGGCCTCAGCGACGACCAGGCTGACTACATCCTCGACACCCGCCTGCGTCAGCTAGCCCGCCTGGAAGAGATGAAGATCCGTGGCGAGCAGGATGCCCTGGCCAAGGAACAAGCCAAACTGCAGGCCCTGCTCGGCAGCGAAAGCAAACTGCGCAAACTGGTACGCACGGAAATTCTCGCCGACGCCGAAACCTACGGCGACGCCCGCCGTTCACCAATCGTCGCCCGCAGCGAAGCCAAGGCACTGTCGGAGAACGAGCTGCTGCCGACCGAGCCGGTCACTGTGGTGCTCTCGGAAAAAGGTTGGGTGCGTTGTGGCAAGGGCCACGACATCGACGCCACCGGCCTGTCGTACAAGGCCGGCGACGGCTTCAAAACCTCGGCGCCAGGACGCTCCAATCAGTTCGCGGTGTTTATCGATAACACCGGGCGCAGCTACTCGCTGCCGGCCCACAGCTTGCCGTCGGCCCGTGGCCAGGGCGAGCCGCTGACCGGCCGCCTGACGCCGCCGCCAGGCGCCACCTTCGAGTGCGTGTTGCTGCCGGACGACGAGGCGCTGTATGTGATCGCCTCCGACGCCGGCTACGGCTTCGTGGTCAAAGGCGAAGACCTGCAAGCCAAGAACAAGGCCGGCAAGGCCTTGCTGACGCTGCCTGCGGGTGCCCTGGTGGTGCCGCCGAAACTGCTCGGCAACCGCGAGCAGGACTGGCTGGCGGCGGTGACCACCGAAGGTCGCTTGCTGGTGTTCAAGATCGCCGACCTGCCGCAATTGGGCAAAGGCAAGGGCAACAAGATCATCGGCATCCCCGGTGAACGCGTCGCCAGTCGCGAGGAATACCTCACCGACCTGGCTGTGTTGCCAGCCGGTGCGACCCTCGTACTGCAGGCAGGCAAACGCACCCTGTCGCTCAAGGCCGATGACCTGGAGCACTACAAGGGCGAACGCGGTCGGCGTGGCAACAAACTGCCGCGCGGTTTCCAGCGGGTCGACAACCTGCTGGTGGAAGGCCTGCCGTCCGCCTGATCCGTGTCGGTTGAGCGCCAAGGCCGCCTATTTGGGCGGCCTTGGCGTTTGTGCGCGGGGCATTTGTTAGTCGAGCAACCAGTCGCGGTGATGCTCCTGCACCTGCTGGCTGTCCAGCGGCAGGCAACGGAACAGGGCGTGCAGCCGATAACCGTCGTCCTCGGCTTGCAACTGGCACTCCAGCCAGCCATCGCCTTCCCAGGCCTGGGCCGCGATCTCGGCAGTACCGCTGCCGAGGTCGATCACTTCGTTGGCCAATACGCTGCTGGCCGCCACGTTAGCAAAGCGTAGCGGCGCGTGCAGCGGCGGCGCCACCAGGGCGTAGGCCTGCACGTCGCTGCCGGGGAAGCGGATGGTTGCGGCGGCGCAGCAGTGATAGTCGCCCGACACAAACACCACGTTGCTGATCCCTCGGTCGCGGATAAAGCGCAGCAGGCGCGCGCGCTCGTCCGCGCTCAGTTGCCAGCTGTCGGCTTCGCGCGGGGCCGGCTGGCCGGCGTATTCGCGGAGGCCCGGCGCCAGCACCGAGCCGCTGAGGATGAATTTGGGCTGGCGACCACTGGCTTGCTCGGCCAGCAACCAGTCCTCCAGTTGTTGCCACTGAGTGTCAGTGAGCAGGCGCCGTTGCGGTGCACGCTGGCGCTGGATGCGCGTGTTGAGGGAGTAGAAACCGGCGGCGCCAAGGCTGAAGCACGCGTCGTGGCCGTCGGCATCCAGGGCATCGGGGCCGTGGGCGCGCTGGAACACCTGATAGGCAGCCAGGGCATTGGTGGTCAGCTCGCGCTCGGCGGGGCCGCGTAACAGCAGGTCGCGACTCCAGTTGTCGACCAGTTCGTGGTCGTCCATCAACATGTGCAGCGGCGTGCCACGGGCTAGGGCGGCGAAGGCCGGCGAGCCAAAGGCCTCGCGGTAGCGCGGCAGCAGGCGTTCCAGTGAGGAGCTGCTGTCGAGCAGGCCGGCGCGGGCGTCGGCGTAGATCTGGTCGCCGAGCATCAGCATCAGGGCGGCCGGTTGGTGGCGCTGGCGCAGGGCCAAGGCGGCCAGGCTGGCGTCGCTGCGCTGGGCTTCCAGTTCGGTCAGCCCTGGGTGCCGGCAACTGGCGGCGAGAAAGCTGAAGCTCGGCCCCGGCTGCCATTGCTCGGCGCGCAGGCGCACCACGCATTCGCGCATCCAGCGCAGGCTGCGCCGTTGCCGCGACAGGGTGGCGGGCTGGGCGCGACTGGCCAGTTGGCGGCCTTGCTGCAGGGTGATTGCCAGTGGGTGGAGCAGGGCCTGGGCGTCCGCCAGGTTGAGCGCCAGGGGCAGGGGGTCGATGCGTTTGTCGATGGGCGCGGTGGGCAGTGCGTTGATCTGCGCGACGGCGGCTTCGGCACTGGCGGTTGGCAGCGGGCAGACGCTGACCGTGCTAGCACTGCGTGCCGGGGTGCGACCGTCACTGGCCAGGGCCTCGCTGACGCTCAACGGCTGCCCCCAGTCGCTGGGCCAGTTATGCGCGCAGCGTTCATCTGCGGCGCTGTTGGCGGCGTAGCGGTGCAGGCTGACCATGGCGATGCTCAGGCTGCCGAGCCAGGTATTCGGCACCTCAATATCAGCCAGCGCGTAGCTGATGCCGGCATCGGCGGCGGGCGCCGTTTTGCTGCCCAGGGCCGCATCCAGCGCTTGCTGGCGTAACGGCCAGGCCTGCACACGGCGCTGTGGGCCGGCGCACA
>NKIE01000208.1 GCA_002256055.1 Pseudomonas sp. PGPPP3
AACGTCCTCAATGGAGGGTCGCTCTTCACTGATCGCCGCCGCCAAGCTGTCGATCCCCACCGGCCCGCCATCGAATTTCTCGATCATGGTCAGCAACAGGCGCCGATCCTGATGATCGAAGCCGTGCTCATCGCCATCCAGCAGGTTCAATGCGCGGTCGGCAATCACCTGACTGATCTCGCCCTGGGCCCGCACTTCGGCAAAGTCACGCACCCGGCGCAACAGACGATTGGCAATGCGCGGCGTACCGCGAGCGCGACGGGCAATCTCGAACGCGCCCAGCGCCTCAATCGGCAGGCCGAGAATGCCGGCGGAGCGACCAACAATGGTCGCCAGGTCGTCGACGTTATAAAACTCCAAACGCTGGACGATGCCAAAACGGTCGCGCAACGGGTTGGTCAGCATACCGGCGCGCGTGGTGGCGCCAACCAGGGTAAACGGCGGCAGATCCAGTTTGATCGAGCGTGCGGCCGGGCCTTCGCCGATCATGATGTCGAGCTGGAAGTCCTCCATGGCTGGATAAAGTATTTCCTCGACAATCGGCGACAGCCGATGGATTTCATCGATAAACAGCACATCACCGGCTTCCAGATTGGTCAGCATCGCCGCCAGATCGCCAGGACGCTCTAAGACCGGCCCCGAGGTGCTCTTGATCGACACGCCCATTTCCTGGGCAATGATATTGGCCAGGGTGGTTTTGCCGAGTCCTGGTGGGCCAAAGATCAGAGTGTGATCAAGGGCTTCCTGACGACCGCGCGCGGCCTGGATAAACAGCTCCATCTGCTCACGCACACTGGGCTGACCAATGTAGTCGGCCAGGCTCAGGGGCCGAATGGCGCGGTCGATCTGCTCATCACGCTCACGCGGATTGGCGGTAATCAGGCGATCAGCTTCAATCATGGCGAATTATCCGGCGGCAGTTGCCCATGCGTTCAGCCCATTCCCTTCAATGCACGACGAATCAGGTCTTCACTGGACAAGCCATCCTCCTTAATACCAGCCACCGCACGACTGGCTTCCTGCGGCTTGTAGCCGAGGGAAATCAGTGCACTGACAGCATCATTCTCCGCGCTTGAGACTGCCGGGCCCACGCTTGGTTCAATCACCAGGGTCGACATGCCCGGCAGGGTTTCCCAGGCCTTGAAACGATCCTTCAATTCCACCAGCAGACGCTCGGCGGTTTTCTTGCCAACACCCGGCACTTTCATCAGCGCCGAAGTGTCCTGAGCCTGCACGCAGCGCACCAACTCATCAACCTCCAGCCCGGACATCAGCGCCAGCGCCAGCTTGGGCCCAACCCCGTTGAGACGGATCAATTCACGAAACAGCTCACGGTCGCGCTTTTCATAAAAGCCATACAGCAACTGGGCGTCCTCACGGACCACCAGATGAGTGTGCAAGGTCAACGGCTCGCCCACCGCAGGCAGGCGATAGAGGGTCGTCATCGGCACTTCCAGCTCGTAGCCGACACCGTTGACGTCGATAACCAGGTGCGGCGGTTGTTTCTCCGCCAGGGTGCCACGCAAGCGTCCGATCACAAAACCTTCCTCAAGTTGAATTACAGGCGCAAACGGCCGCCGCGACTGCGCGCACCCACCAGCCCATGCACGCTCAGGGTTTGCCGGGTATGGGCATGACAGAGCGCGATAGCGAGGGCGTCGGAGGCATCGATCTGCGGCTTCTGAGTGAGCTTCAGCAGGTGCATGACCATCAACTGCACCTGCTCTTTGGCCGCCCCGCCGCTGCCGGCAATCGCCTGCTTGACCTGGGTGGCGGTGTACTCGGCGATTTCCAGCCCTGCTTCGGCAGCGGCAACAATCGCCGCGCCGCGCGCCTGACCAAGCTTGAGTGCCGAGTCGGCATTCTTGGCCATAAACACCTGCTCGATCCCCATGGTCACCGGCTCGTAGCTCTGGATCACTTCCCGCACACCGCGAAAGACGATTTGCAGGCGCTCCGGCAACGGCCCACTGCCGGTACGAATACAGCCCGAAGCGACATACTCGCAACCGCGGCCAAGATCACGGACCACGCCGTAGCCGGTGATGCGCGAACCGGGGTCGATACCCAAAATCAGGGTCATGCTGTCTTCCGCCTGTAGCGCCGCACACTGTCAGCAACACTGTTTATTTATCCAGCTGCGAGTATAGGGAGTCGCGCCGGCGGCGTCACCCGTCGCCATAAAAAAACCGGAAGCGCTTGCAGCAGCTTCCGGTTGTGTTCACCACTGCACGATCAGTCCAGCTGCTCCAGCAGCTCGTCGGCGATCTCGGCGTTGTGGTAGACGTCCTGCACATCGTCGAGGTCTTCGAGCATGTCGATCAGCTTGAGGACCTTCTGCGCCACGTCCAGCTCGGTAATCGGCGCACTGATGGATGGAATCATGGCGATTTCCGCCTCATCCGCCTTGAATCCTGCAGCGCTGAGTGCCTCGTTGACGCCATGGAAGTCGGCAAAGCTGGTCGACACCAAGGCCGAGCCGTCCTCGCCCATCTCAACGTCATCGGCACCCGCTTCCAGCGCAGCCTCCATCAACGCCTCTTCGTTGACGCCCGGAGCAAAGCTGAGCTGCCCCTTGCGGTCGAACATGTAGGCCACCGAACCATCGGTACCGAGGTTGCCGCCACACTTGGTGAAGGCATGACGTACGGCGGCCGCCGTGCGATTGCGGTTGTCAGTCATGGCTTCTACGAACACCGCCACACCATTGGGTGCGTAGCCTTCATAGCTGAGCTCGACCATGTTGTCGGCTTCGTCGGCACCGGCACCACGTGCGATGGCGCGATCAATGGTGTCGCGGGTCATGTTGGCGGTCAGGGCTTTGTCCACCGCCAGACGCAGACGCGGATTGTCCGCCGCCAGCGCACCGCCCTTGGCGGCGACTGTCAGCTCACGGATCAGCTTGGTGAAGATCTTGCCGCGCTTGGCGTCTTGACGCCCTTTGCGGTGCTTGATGTTGGCCCACTTGGAATGACCAGCCATAACACTCACTCCGTTTATTGCGAATTCGATATCGATGCAGCGGGGTGCGAGCGCTCGAGTCTCGCTACCCCATAACGAAGAAGCCTGGAAAACCAGGCTTCTGTTGTCGCTTTACTCTGCTTTCGGCTGCTCGCGCAGACGAATGTGCAGCTCGCGCAGCGCCTTGTTATCCACCTCACCCGGCGCCTGAGTCATCACGCAGGCCGCGCTCTGGGTTTTCGGGAAGGCGATCACTTCACGGATCGACTGGGCACCGGTCATCAGCATTACCAGACGATCGAGACCGAAAGCCAGACCACCGTGGGGCGGTGCACCGAATTTCAGGGCATCGAGGAGGAAGCCGAACTTCTCCTGCTGCTCGTCTTCGCTGATGCCGAGCACACGGAACACCGTCTGCTGCATGGCACGGTCGTGGATACGGATCGAACCACCACCCAGTTCAGTACCGTTCAGCACCATGTCGTAGGCACGCGACAGCGCGGCGGCCGGATTGGCCTCCAGCTCGGCCGGGCTGCAGCTGGGCGCGGTAAACGGGTGGTGCATGGCGGTCAGGCTGCCGTCGTCGTTCTCTTCGAACATCGGGAAGTCGACAACCCACAGCGGCGCCCATTCGCAGGTCAGCAGATTGAGGTCGTGGCCGAGCTTGATCCGCAGCGCGCCCAGGGCTTCGCTAACGACCTTGGCCTTGTCGGCACCGAAGAACACGATGTCGCCATCGACCGCACCGACGCGATCAAGGATCACATTGATGTTGTCCAGCGGGATGTTTTTCACGATCGGCGACTGCAGACCTTCAACGCCAGCTGCGCGCTCGTTGACCTTGATGTAAGCCAGGCCACGGGCACCGTAGATACCGACGAACTTGGTGTAATCATCGATCTGTTTACGCGGCATGCTCGCCCCGCCCGGTACACGCAAGGCGGTGACGCGGCATTTAGGGTCGTTGGCCGGGCCGGCGAAGACTTTAAAGTCGACGTCCTTGAGCTGATCTTCAACGTCCACTAGCTCGAGCGGGTTGCGCAGGTCCGGCTTGTCCGAACCATAACGACGCATGGCTTCGGCCAGGGTCATGTGCGGCAATTCGCCGAATTCAACGTCGAGAACTTCTTTGAACAGCTGGCGAATCATCTTCTCGGTGATAGCCATGATGTCGGCTTCGTCGAGGAAGCTGGTTTCGATGTCGATCTGGGTGAATTCCGGCTGACGGTCGGCACGCAGGTCTTCGTCACGGAAGCACTTGGCGATCTGGTAGTAGCGGTCGAAGCCGGCCACCATCAACAGCTGCTTGAACAGCTGCGGCGACTGCGGCAAGGCGAAGAAGCTACCGGCGTGGGTACGGCTCGGCACCAGGTAGTCACGCGCACCTTCTGGAGTGGCGCGAGTGAGGATCGGCGTTTCCACGTCGAGGAAGCCGTTGTCGTCAAGGTAACGACGAATGCTGCTGGTGATGCTCGAGCGCAGCTTCAACTTGGCGGCCATTTCCGGGCGGCGCAGGTCGATAAAGCGATAACGCAAGCGGGTTTCTTCGCCGACGTCGGTGTATTCATTGAGCGGGAAAGGCGGAGTTTCCGCTTCGTTCAGCACTTCCAGGTCGTAGCCCAGCACTTCGATGGCACCGGAGGCCATGTTGGCGTTGCCAGCACCGGCCGGACGCAGGCGCACCTTGCCAGTGATTTTCACTACATATTCACTGCGCACGCGGTCGGCTACGGCGAAGGTGGCCGCGCGATCCGGGTCAAACACCACCTGAGCCAGGCCTTCACGGTCACGGATATCGAGGAAAATCACCCCGCCGTGATCACGACGACGGTGCACCCAACCGCAAAGGGTGACTTCCTGGCCGTCCAGGGTCTCGTTCAACTGGCCGCAATAGTGGCTGCGCATCATGATCTTGGCTTCTCGTAATTCGATGGTTCAGGGGTGCTGGTTATTCGGACTTATCGCCGCCAGCCAGGTTCTTTTTCGCGCCGGTTTTAAAGTCGGTCTCATACCAGCCGCTGCCTTTCAGGCGAAAACCAGGCATGGACAACAGCTTTTTCAACTCGGGCGCCTTGCAGGTCGGACAGTCGACCAGCGGCGCATCGCTGAACTTCTGAATGGCTTCCATTTGGTGACCGCAGGAAGCGCATTGGTAATCGTAAATCGGCATTAGCTCATCTCGGCAATCGGAAAAAACCCGCCGCAAGCCCGCGCCCAGCGGCAAAGGGCGGGATTATATATGGTTAAGCGAGGCTGTGCAGCCGCGCGACCTGTCACATTCTCCGTGGCTTCTATACTGAATGGGCTAGTTTGCTGCCCTGCGGAGAGTCGCCATGACCATACCCCGTTCCGATGACCTGTCCACCGACCTGCTGGAAGACTTCCGCCTGGACGCCGCCGAGCAGTTTCCGCGCTGCGAGCAACTGCTGATTGAGCTGGAACACTACCCCGACGATGAGCCGCGCTTGCGCGAACTGTTTCGGCTCGTGCACACCCTCAAGGGCAACCTGGGTTACGTCGGCCTCAATCATCTAATGCCGCTGCCGCAGGCCATGGAAGACGTGCTCGACGCCTTGCGCGAGCGGCGTATCGACTTCGACAGCCTGCTCGGCGACATCCTGCTGGTGAACCTCGATCACCTGCGCGAACTGATCCGCGAAGCCCTAGGCGGCGGCGCAGCGCGCATCAATCCAACACAAATGATTGCTCTCAGCGAGGCTCTGCACAACCTCGCGGGCGGCGCACCCGCCCAACAAAGC
>NKIE01000209.1 GCA_002256055.1 Pseudomonas sp. PGPPP3
AGCATTCTGGTCAGCGCCTGCGGCGCGCGCTTCGGCATCCCGATTCTGGTGGTGTTGCTCGGTGTCGGCATGCTGGCCGGCAACGACGGCCCCGGCGGCATCAACTTCAGCGACTACTCCACGGCCTATCTGGTCGGCAACCTGGCGCTGGCGATCATCCTGCTGGACGGCGGTATGCGCACGCGGGTCGAGAGTTTCCGCGTGGCCCTGTGGCCATCGCTGTCGCTGGCCACCCTCGGGGTGCTGGTGACCGCTGGGCTGACTGGCGTGGCCGCCGCCTGGCTGTTCAACCTGAGCCTGTTGGAAGGCATGCTGATCGGCGCCATCGTCGGTTCCACCGATGCCGCCGCTGTGTTCAGTCTGCTGGGTGGCCGCGGCCTCAACCAGCGGGTCACCGCAACGCTGGAGATCGAGTCCGGCAGCAACGACCCGATGGCGGTGTTTCTCACCGTCACCCTGATCGAAATTCTCGCCAGCAACGGCCATGGCATCGGCTGGCAGCTGGGCCTGCACCTGATCCGCGACTTCTCCATCGGCGCAGTGTTTGGCCTCGGCGGCGGCTGGCTGCTGCTGCAGATCATCAACCGCCTGCAACTGGCCAACGGCCTGTACCCGTTGCTGGTGGTCAGCGGCGGTCTGGTGATTTTCGCCAGCACCAACGCCGTCGGCGGCAGCGGCATCCTGGCCATCTACCTGTGCGGCCTGCTGCTGGGCAACCAGGCGATCCGCTCGCGGCACGGCATCCTGCACATCCTCGACGGCCTCACCTGGCTGGCGCAGATCGGCATGTTTCTGGTCCTCGGCCTGCTGGTCACGCCCCATGAGCTGCTGCCGATTGCCTTGCCGGCCCTGGGCCTGGCGCTGTGGATGATCCTCTTCGCGCGGCCACTGTCGGTGTTCCTCGGTCTGATGCCATTTGCCGCCTTCCATGACCGCGAGAAAGCCTTTATCGCCTGGGTCGGTTTGCGTGGCGCAGTGCCAATCATTCTCGCGGTCTTCCCGCTGATGGCCGGCCTGCCCAACGCCCAGCTGTTCTTCAACGTGGCGTTCTTTATCGTCCTGGTGTCGCTGGTGCTGCAAGGCACCAGCCTGCCGTGGATGGCCAAGCTGCTGCGCGTGACCGTACCGCCTGATCCGGCGCCGATCTCCCGCGCGGGCCTGGAAATCCATCCCACCAGCGAATGGGAGCTGTTCGTCTATCGCCTGGGGGCCGAGAAGTGGTGCATTGGCGCACCGCTGCGCGACCTGAAGATGCCCGAGGGCACCCGTATCGCCGCTCTGTTTCGCGGCCGCGAATTGCTGCACACCTCGGGCAGTACCAAGCTGGAAGCTGGCGACGTGCTCTGCGTGGTCGGCCACGAACACGACCTGCCAACCCTGGGCAAACTGTTTATCGAGGCACCAACCCGCGGCCTTGATCTGCGCTTCTTCGGCGATTTCGTCCTTGAAGGTGATGCCCAGCTGGCCGCCATCGCCGCGCTATACGGTCTGAAACTGCAAGGGGCAGAAGGCCAGCTGCACCTAGGCCGCTTTATCGCCCACCAGATCGGGGGCCAGCCGATTGTGGGCGACCAGGTGGAATGGAACGGTCTGACCTGGACCGTGGCCCTGATGGACGGGAACAAAATCCGCAAAGTTGGGGTCAAGTTCCCCGAAGGCGGGCGCCCCGGGCCCGGCCTATTCCTCTAAACTCCCCATTCTTTCACCAGCCGTACGAAAACCGACCATGTCCTCATTGCGTATCTTGTTTGCTGCCAGCCTGCTCGCCCTGTGCCTGTCGCCAGCGCCCTCCTGGGCGGCGTCCCCGCCCTCCAGCAACGAGGTGCAGCGCAGCCTGGACGGGCTGACCGAGCGCAAGCTGCCGGAAGCCGAACAAAAGGCCCTGCAAAAAACCCTTGAGCAGACCCTGAGCTTTCTGCAGCAGGCCGAGAGCAATCAAGCCGCCCAGGGCAAGCTCAAAGCCCAACTGGCCAACGCACCGCGACAGATCAACGAAGCTCAGCGCGAGCTGGCGCGCCTCAAGGACAGCCCTAGCAGCTCGGCGGCCAAGCGCTACGCCAATGCCTCAACCAGCCAACTGGAACAGTACGTCAGCGAGCGCACTATTCAGCTGAGCACCCTGCAGACCGCCCTAAGCGACGCCAACAGCCTGATCATCACCGCCCAGACCCGTCCGGAGCGGGCCCAGGCCGAGATCAGCAGTAGCCAGACCCGCCTGCAAGAACTCAACAGCCTGCTGAAAAACGGCAAAGGCGGCAGCAAGAACAGCAGCAAGCCGAACAGCGCCGAACAGCTCAACCTGCTGCTGGCCGAACAGGCCGCACTGAACAGCCTGCTGGCCCTGCGCCGCGACGAACTGGCCGGCAACAGCCTGCTGCAGGACATCGGCGCCAGCCAGCGCGACTTGCTCGTCGAGCGCATCGCCCGCACCGAGCAGGAAACCCGCGAGCTGCAAGCGCTGAGCAACGACAAGCGCCGCCAGGAGGCGGAAAAAACCTTGGCCGAACTCTCGGTCGAGGTGCAAAAGGCCGGCTCAGACAGCCTGCTGGCCAAGGAAAGTGCCGCCAACCTGAAGCTCTCCGATTACCTGTTGCAGGCCACCACCCGCCTCAACGAATTGACCGAGCAAAACCTCAAGACCAAGCAACTGCAGGACAACATCAACCAGAGCGACCAGGCCCTGGAAGAGCAGATCAGCGTGCTCAAGGGCAGCCTGCTACTGGCCAAGATTCTCAACCAGCAGAAGCAGTCGCTGCCGCAAATCAGCCTGGAAAAGAACCTGGCCGACGAAATTGCCGACATCCGCCTGTACCAATTCGAGCTCAACCAACTGCGCGAGAAGATCAGTAGCCCGACGGCCTATGTCGAGCACCTGCTGGTCAACCAGCCGAGCACCGAGGTTACCCCGGAACTGCGCAAGGCTCTGCTGGAGCTGGTCACCACCCGCAGTGAACTGCTCGATCGGCTGAACCAAGTGCCCAGCCAATTGCAGCACCAGCTCGGCGCCAAGGCCTGGGGCTCGGGAGTCACCGAACTGTGGGCCGGCCTGATCAGCCGCCCCTGGCTGTTTCTGCCGCTGTTGCTGCTGATTGCCGGCCTGCTGTGGAAGCGCAGCTTCCTGTATCAGAAGCTCGACGACCTGCATCAGGACATCGGCCACTTCAAGCGCGACAGCCAGCTGCATACGCCCCTGGCCTTGCTCCTGAATATCCTCCTGGCAGTACCGGGCGGGTTGTTTCTGGCGCTCTGCGGCTTTGCCCTGCAAATCGATGCGCGCGGCCAGAACGCCAGCTTTGGCATGGCGATGATGCAGATGGCCGCGTGCTGGATGCTGTTCTACACCAGCTACCGGATTCTCAGCCCAGGTGGAGTGGCCGAACTGCACTTCCGCTGGAACCGCCCGCAAGTGGCCTTCCTGCATGCCCAGGTGCGCAAATTGGGCTTGATTGTTATGGCCCTGGTGGCCGTCAGCACCGTCGCCGAACATCAGCAGGACGTGCTGGACAAGGACGTGATGGGCATCGGCATCGTGCTCTTCTGCTTCCTGAGCATGGCTTGGCTGTTGGCCAAACTGGTGTTCAGCGAGCCGATTCGCGAACACGCCTCGCCACTGCGCCAGGCCATCGGCTTCGGCTTTATCGCCCTGCCCCTGGGCCTCAGCGTGGCGGTGGGCCTGGGCTACTTCTACACCGCCCTGAAACTCAGCGACCGGCTGATCGAAACCCTCTACCTGCTGATTGTTTGGCTGGTGGTTGAGGCCACCTTCATCCGCGGCCTGGGGGTCGCGGCACGGCGCCTGGCCTACCAGCGCGCACAGGCCAAGCGCCAGGCGCAAAGCAAGGAAGGCGCCGACGGCAACGAGACCAGCGAAGAGCCGGGCCTGCACATCGACCAGATCAACGAGCAATCCCTGCGCTTGATCACCCTGGCCCTCTTCGGCCTGTTCCTCGGCGGCCTGTACTGGGTCTGGGCGGACCTGATCAGTGTGTTCGCCTACCTCGACAACATCACCCTCTACGAGTACACCAGCGGCGTCGGCGATGCCGTCACCATGGTGCCGATCAGCCTCAGCGACCTGCTCGGCGCACTGGTCATCGTGGTGATTTCCGCCGCCCTGGCGCGCAACCTGCCGGGGCTACTTGAGGTGCTGGTGCTGTCGCGCCTGAACCTCGGCCAAGGCAGCGCCTACGCCACCACCACCCTGCTCTCCTATGCCATTGCCGCCCTCGGCTTCGTGGCCACCCTGTCGACCCTCGGCGTCAGCTGGGACAAGCTGCAATGGCTGGTGGCAGCACTGTCTCTGGGTATCGGTTTCGGTATGCAGGAGATCTTTGCCAACTTCATTTCCGGCCTGATCATCCTCTTCGAACGCCCGGTGCGCATTGGTGACACCGTGACCATTGGCGCGCTGTCCGGCACGGTCAGCCGCATTCAGATCCGCGCCACCACCATCACCGATTTCGACCGCAAAGAAATCATCGTGCCGAACAAGACCTTCGTCACCGACCAACTGATCAACTGGTCGCTGACCGACACCGTGACCCGTGTGGTGCTGACCCTGGGCCTGGCCTACGAGACCGACCTGGTTCTGGCACGCAAGCTGATCATGCAGGCGGTGGACAACAACCCGCGGGTACTGCGCGACCCGCCGCCGCAGCTGTTCTTCATGAACATCGGTGCCAGCACCTTCAATTTCGACTTGCGCTTCCATGTGCGCGAACTGGGTGACCGCCTGCTCACCAGCGACGAACTGCTCAGCGAAATTGTTGAACTGTTTCGTGAGCACAAGGTGGAAATGGCCTTCAACCAGATGGACATCTTCGTCAAGAACCTGCAGGGCCAGGAAGCCCAATTGGGCAGCAGTCAGCAGCCCATCCAGGCGCTGCCCCAGCAGGCACTCTCCGGCGAGCCGGGCGACGACACCTGAGTCTGGACGCACCCCGGCAATTCCGAGCAAAATACTCGGAATTGCCGGAGACACACTTTGAAGTCCCTCACCGACCTGACCTTTGATAACCGCTTCGCCCGCCTGGGCGACGCCTTCTCCACCGCTGTGCTGCCCGAGCCCATCGACGCGCCACGCCTGGTGGTTGCCAGCACGCAGGCCATGGCCCTGCTCGACCTCGACCCGGCGCAGACCGAAGAGCCAGTGTTTGCCGAGCTGTTCGGCGGCCATAAGCTGTGGAGCGAGGCCGAACCGCGCGCCATGGTTTATTCCGGGCATCAGTTCGGCGGCTACAGCCCGCGCCTCGGCGACGGCCGCGGCCTGCTGCTGGGCGAAGTGCGCAATGCGGCCGGCCAGCACTGGGACCTGCACCTCAAGGGCGCCGGACAAACGCCCTATTCGCGCTCCGGCGATGGCCGCGCGGTGCTGCGCAGCTCAATCCGCGAGTTCCTCGCCAGCGAATACCTGCACGCCCTCGGCATCCCCAGCTCGCGAGCGTTGTGTGTTGTGGGCTCCAGCACGCCAGTCTGGCGCGAACGCCAGGAGTCGGCGGCGATGGTTCTGCGCCTGGCGCCAAGCCATGTGCGTTTCGGCCACTTCGAGTACTTCTACTACAGCAAGCAGCCCGAGCAGCTGAACACGCTGATCGAACACGTGCTGACCTGCCACTTCCCCGAATGCCGCGAGCAAGAGCAGCCGTATCTGGCACTGTTTCGCACGGTGGTCGAGCGCAACGCCGAGCTGATCGCCCAC